>NZ_JBLWEM020000011.1:0-8909 GCF_048287365.2 Candidatus Electronema sp. JC
ACGTTCTGGTTCGGTGAGTTGTGTGTAATGCTTCATGCGCGCTCCTCTTGCTTGGCGGTGAGAATTGAGCCATCATGTTACCATAACTCACTCTTTTCTCAACCCCGCAAAAGTTGCACTTACAACTTGAATCCACGATCGTAATCAAAGGAGCCTTCTTCAGAAGTGTCGCGCAGGGAGCGGTAATTTCTGGCATCGTTGAAAGACCTGCTGGAATCAAAAACATTCTGGGCGAAAGCAAGACCAGCCTCATGCTCAGCGCGACGGGCTGCAACTTTGACAGAAAGCACATCGGAAATAATTGACCCGCCCACGTAGAGAACAGCGAGCAGCATGCCTCCTGTCAAAGCGGTGTTGAAATCCGGAATAATGCCGTTTGTCAGATTGTAAAGAGCCATGTCAATGATCTGATCAGCAGTGAGGACGGAAGCCATGGCGGAATCCTTTGCGGGGAGCGGAAAGCTCCCCGCTGCGCTGGTTAGGCGACGTTGAAAAGCATCTTGACCTTGCGGTAGACAAACATTGCGATCGGAACAGCAATGATTGCGACAAGGAAGGTGCCGACTTTGGTCACCAAAGAAGCCGGATCGGCAGCTGTGAACAGATCGTCAGCGATGGTCTGCGACATTGCGCTGCCTGCGGTCAGAGCCAGAGCGGTGGAAGCTGCGGCTGCGACTGCGACTTTGCCCTTCAGTTTGGAGCGGAAAGCATTGATCTTCATTTTGTGCCTCCTATAGCACGGTTGTTATGGAAAAAGCGCAGATATGCGCGGTGTAAAGCGTCAGCGAAAAATTTTGGCCAAAAAGGCAATGCCGGCAATGATCAGCAGCAGCGTGATGATGCCGCCGACAGCAGTCAGCATGTCAATGCGGGGGCCGTCAAAGGCAGATGCCGTTATCAGCGGTGTCCATGTTTCGCCCAAAGCAAACGCCTGCGCCGGAACGAGCAGGGCGGTCAATGCTGCCAAGATTCTCTTTTTCATATAGTGTCCTCGTGCTCCGTGCTGCCCGCCGTCCAAGGCCCAGCCCCGTGAAGGGGCTGCACCTTGGACGGCGGTGCGGATTGGTGATCTCTGGTCACTCAATGACCCAGAGGGATACGTTGTAGTAATCCTCGCCGTTTCTTTTGCGGACGTAGGGCCGCAGCTCGCATTTGACAGCGATGTCAGCCCCTTCACCGCCGATGCGGCTGAGGGAGTTGACGGAAAAGGTCGTTGGATGCGAGTACGCGTCCTTCGCGGGCCGGACAATCAGCGTGGAAATAAAGTCGTTGCCATTGTCCGGCTGCACTTTCTTGAAGCCCTTGATGCGGCCTCTGATCTCGACGGTGATGCCGCTGGCTATGCCTTTCTCATCGATCTCATTGGGTTTTGCAGGTGCGGTCATTTTGGTTCTCCTTGGTGCGTTGGATTGCGGTTAAGCCCGCAGCAGGTCGGCTGAAGGCGGGTCAAAATCGTTGTCAGTTTCGTTTGTGTCGTTTTCAAGAGCGGGTTCTTCGGCAAGATGCGTCAGGTCGATGATCGGGCCGTTGTATTTCACATGCGATTCTGCAAGCAGGCCGCTGTCCAGAGCGTTCATGTACGATTCTTCATCATGGAAATGCGGCATAATCAGCCTCCAAGCAGAATGGTTCATTGGTTTCAGCCGGAGATGCATAGCCCCGGCTGTGAAAGTCGTTTGCAAACACCAGCTCCATCACCAGCGCGTTGCAGGACGGGCAGATGATCGAAGCGCCGCCTGCTGAGTTGGCGCCGAACACGGCGGCGTGGAAGCCTTTGCCGCAGCCGGAGCAGGTCAGGTTCTTCAGCGCGACGGAAGTCACCCCGAACAGGCTCCTCATCTGGCTTCCTCCGGGCTGCTGACCGGGCAGTCGGTCAGGCCGGGAATCTCCGCAGGAGCGGAGGCCCGCTGGTTCCAAGCGGCTGCGGCCTCTTCGACCCGGTCGAAACGGGGCACCATGCCGCCGTTGATCCGGGCGAAGAAGCAGTGTTTCTGCCGGATGGAGCTGGCGCAGTCGATGCGGAACTGTTTGAAGCAGTCCTTGAACAGCACCGCCTTGCTCCCGCAGAACGGGCAAGGTGCCAGCGTGATCAGCTGCTGGGAGGAAGGCGCGGTCTCGTTCATGGTTCGTTGTTGGTTCGTTGATCAAAGGCTGCTGTCTTTTTCTTCGTCAGATTCAAGCCACCTGAGGAAGGCGAAGGTGCAAAAAACGGTCGCAGAAAAAAACACCGCCTGAAAAACGATGAGGCAGCGGCGCAAAAAATCGAATTCAAGCTCTCTCAGTCCGGCGATAATGGTGAATGGGATGAGCATGAAAATAGACAGAAGCACGAAAAACCACAGATCGTATGGACTGAAAAAGAGGGCGAGGCGTTTCTTCAGAGCCGGGAAGATGCCTTTGGGTTCAGCCCTGCGGTTCCAGACGGCTGCGGCATCTTCTGGTGTGCGTTGCAGTATGGTTTCGGCAAAAGTGTCGGCTGTGTGACAGAGGCAGCGAACAAAGTAGCCGTAATCTGACGGGTTCGGGCATTCGAGAATCTCAGGCTGCGCCCCGCAGAACGGGCAGGGCTTCAGCCGGGCCAGAAGGCCGGGGACAGCGGAAAACTCTCGGTATCCATGCAGGGTGCGGGACGGAGAAATATCGGGAACCGACTCGCAACCAGGCTCCCAGCCGTAATCCTCGTCATGCTGCTTGGAAAATTTGCTGAAGTCGTTCACAAAATTCCAATTTTCTGCGGCAAGACCGACGGAAGGATATTCATGACGTATACTTGCAGAGCAAGGGCAGTTGAAATAATATCTCGGCTCTTCAACAAGCTCAGGCTGCTTGCCGCAGTAGGAGCAGGGCAGCAGGTCAAACTTGGATGCGGAAAAGGTCGTTTGCTCGGTCATTTTGCGCCTCCGTCGTTGTCAGCGTCTGCATCCTCGTAATCAGGAATGCCGTCTTGATCGCTGTCCGGCTCCGCTTGATTGAAGGAGTCGTATTTTGTGCAGCTGGGGACGGGAATGAAACGCGTGCTTCCGGCAAAATCAGGGCGGACGACGGTGCTTTCGCCCTGACGGAGGCAGAATTCCCCGTTCGCGGTGCTGCAAGCGGGAACAGGCAGGAAGGTCGGAAGGTCTTCCGCCTGCTCTTCGCCGGAGGTCATGCGGAAGCAGTTGCCAGTCGGCGGCTCGTAGGCTGCTGCGAAGGAGGAGGAGCACAGCAGCGCGAGCGCGGCGGCGGCAATCTGTTTTCTTTTCGATGGTCGGTTCGTCATGGTTCGTTCCTTGGGTCGTTGGGTTGCACAGCAGGGGCTAGCACCGGCCAGCCTCTTTAACGGCTTGATTTGTTCGCCCTTTGTCGGTATGCTGAGGGGTTTAGGGGCGAAGGAAACACTTTTATAGAATTCTCTATGTTTAATAGAAGCGTAATATAGATTTATCTATGAGTCAAGAGGGAAATAAATATTTTTCTATGCAGATGGATTTTGTCAGCGTATGGGAGCGGATAAAAAAATCAACGGACATTAAAAATATAACACAACTGGCTGCTGTTATTGGAAAAACACAGCCGACCGTATCAGCTAAGCAAGGGCAAAAAAAAGAATTCCCTATTGAGTGGGCATATTTGGTATCGGAAAAATATGGCCTTTCCTTGAACTGGGTTCTAAAGGGCGAGGAGCCAGTCCGGGCTGGAGCAGCGCGGGAGCCGAAAAACGGCTATGTGCTGCTGATTGACGAGTGGCTGGATGAGATAAAGCGGGAAGACCCTCGGCGGGAAGAGTGGTTCAGGTGCAACTTCGAGGACAGCTTCCCGTCCTTCAAAAGCTGGGTGCAGCGGAAAAACGCAGCCAATCAACATAGAAGACTGGCTGAAACAGTGGCGTAAAAAGAACGGCATTTAACGAATCATCAACGACCAAGGAGAGAAAAATGGAAGCATTGGGAATAACAGCATTGGTTTTGTCAATTGTTGGAATATTCATTCCGATAATCGGATATTTGTTAGCAGGATTGTCAGGAATACTCGCTTTTTTCTCAGCAAAGAAAAACGCTGCATTCGGAATATCAGCAGCAATCATAAATATGGTAAATATATTTTTTCTTTACCCTTCTCTTACAGTGCCAATAGCATTAGCAAAGAAAAAAGTGAGAGGTGAGCATGTTGCTAACAATGAAGCTCTCTTTACTACTCTTGTATTGATTCAGATAGTTGCAATAATATTTATTGCAGTGCAGAAATATCGACAAAAGAAAGGCAACGATTAAAACGAAAAGACAGCCCCTTGTTTCAAATGCGCGGTGCTGAAACAGTAGCGCAATAAACTAGGAATAACCCATGGACAGATGCTGCACCATGAAGCAGGCAACCCGGCGGCTTCGGGATATTGTCAGTTTTGTCGAGAACGGGCACTCAGTAGAGCTGACTCGGCGCGGGAAACCGGTTGCCGTGCTGATTTCGGTTGAGGAATATCAGTCACTCCATGCGCCTGCGAAGCAGGATTTCTGGAGCGCGTTGCAGGAATTCCGCAGTCGGCGGGAAGACGAGACTGATGACTGCGCCGAACTGCTGTCCGGTGTCCGGGACACCTCTCCGGGAAGAAAGGTGTCATGGTGAAGAGACGTTATCTCCTTGACACCAATGTTCTTTCCGAACCCATGCGGCCAAATCCGAATCTTTCGGTGATGAAAAAACTTGAGCTGCACCGCCATGAAGTTGCCACAGCCGCAGTTGTATGGCATGAGCTGCGGTTCGGATGCCGCCGTCTGCCTCCCTCCGCCAAGCGAAGAAGAATTGAGGAATATCTGAGCAAGGTCGTGCTTCCGCATCTTCCTCTTCTGCCCTATGATCAGGCTGCTGCTGACTGGCACGCGGAGGAACGCGCCAGACTTGCGGAGATCGGCCTTACCCCGCCGTTTGCAGACGGACAGATTGCCGCAGTCGCCAAAGTGCATGATCTGATTCTCGTCACCGCAAACATAGCTGACTTTGAACGCTTTTCAGGGATTGCCATTGAGAACTGGTTCAAGCAGGAGTGAAACTATGTGGCAAGACCCAATTGTTCAGGAGACACGGCGGCTGAGAGAGGAATACGCGGCTCAGTTCAAGGGAAATTCGGATGCGATGTTTCAAGACATTCTTCGACGGCAGACGGCCCATAAAGACCGCTTGGTGTGTTTCAAACCGCGCAGCCCAAAGCGGCGGCGAAATGCCGCATAGCGGATTCATCATCTGACCGCCACGGCCAGGATCCGGTTTCCTCGCTCCGCTTCGGGCGCGCGCGGGCCAACATCGTCTCCGCATGGCAACTCATCAGCCGCGCTTAGATGCCCCGATATGCCCCGCCACGACCACCCATTGAGAATGAGCCGAACTTGGTGCCCGCATGGAGCTTTGATTGCCAGAGCCAGCGGAGGGCATGGGGCATGGATGGCTTTGCCATGCGCATACAGCCGCGCATGGCAGTCTCATCCCGTTCTCCCTTGAAAGAAGGAATAAATGACAGCTCACAAGTCATCGGCAGACTCTGTCTGGAGCTGGGGCGGAAAGGCCGGATCCAGCAGATGCGCGCTCAGAAGGATGCCTTCGGAGAACATGGAGATGCTCCAGACCGCAGCCAGCGTCCATGTGAGGCGGCGGAGCTGAGGCGGGCAGCCGAAGGGCATGGTCTCATCCATCACATTGACGGCGGCTGCGCAGAGCCGGAAGCTGATCACTGTGCCAGCAACGAAGGCGGCCCAGAAGAGCAGGTAGAGCAGGAAGTTGAGGGTCATGGCAGAACTCCTTGGAATTTATGATAAGCCCTGAGAAGGTAGGGAAGGGACTCTATGTTCATCATGAAAAGCGTGAAAGCGCAGAGCAGCGACATCTCTATGTAGTTGCGGCGGGTGAGCGGTCTTCTCTTCCGCATTTTTCTGCCAAAATGAAAAGGCATCCACAGCAGCCCGGCAGTTGTGACGGAATAGAATAAAAGTTCGGTGTAAAAATCGTGAGCAAAGTCAATCATGGAAGCGTCTCCTGATAAAAAAAGGTGATTTTATGCCCAAAAAATACAGGGAAGGCCTGAAAGAGCGCCTTGAAATCGGGTGTATGGCATTGGGCTGGTGGAGATGGGCGGCAGCGGGCACCGTTGTTTTCCTGATCATGTGGATGATCCAATGCGGCATGGCGGCGGCAGGAGCATCTGCGGACAGCTATACGTTCAAAGCTGTAAAATACGGAAAATGCCTCCTGCTCGGCTACTGCCTGTACAGGACGTATTTTATCTGGGAAGCGGAAAAGCATTGATCACGCCTCCACAGTGTCATAAAGAGCCGGGTCAATGTCCCGTAGGAACGGCGAGACATCGCCGAGCCGGTGTTTTCTGTCGGGCGTGATGATCATCTCAGGCCACGTGAGGAAGAGCTGCTTCCGGGCTCTGGTGCAGGCGACGTAGAAAAGCCGCTGCTCCTCCTCGTAGTTCGGGCTGCCGCAGCCGCAGGAGGGAAAGCGGTTTTCGGTGAGACCGAGCACAAAGACCGCGTCGAACTCCTTGCCTTTGGCGGAATGGATGGTTGAGGCGATCAGCTTCAGGCCCTGATCAGCGGCGGCTGGATCAGGGCGGTTCAGAGCGAAGTCATCCACGAAGGAGCGCAGGTCATCGTAGTCTGCGGCGAGGGAATGAACACGGTTGAGGTCGCGCAGCCGGGCCGGATGGTCTTCAAAGTGGATGCGCTCCAGAATGGGCTGGTAATATCTGATTGCCAGCTCAAAAACATAGGCCGGATGCAGGCCGGGCAACCGCATGAAATCGAAGGTTTCAGAAAGAAGGCGGAGGTCTGCGGCAAAGCCGGACTGGAGGTTTTCCGAATAGGCTTGCAGCGCGGCAAAGGGAAGTTTTGCCTCGCAGACCGTGTTCAGTATCTTCTCAGCCGTTTTCGGGCCGATCTTGTCAATTTGCAGCAGCAGCCGGTGCCATGACAGGCGGTCATGCGGATTGACGAGGATGCGGAGGAAGGCGGTCACGTCCTTGATGTGAGCGGACTCAGTCAGCTTGAGGCCGCCCCATTTCTCATAGTGCAGACCGGCGGTTGCAAGCTCCAGCTCGAATTTGTAGGCATGAGGGCCTTGCCGGTACAGCACGGCAATTTCTGCGGCAGGTGTGCCGGAAATAATCAGCTCACGGATTTTAGAAGTGACCCAGCGGGCCTTTTCAGCCTCGTTGCGGGCAGCGCAGAGCAGCGGCTTCGGGCCATCGGGCAGGGAAGTGAAAAGCCGCTTGGGGAACTTCTCCTGCATATTGGCGATGACCGCGTTCGTGAACGCCAGTATCTGCGGCGTGGAGCGGTAGTTCTCCTCAAGCGTGATGACCGAGCAGCCGGGCCGGTTGTCGGGAAAGCGGAGGATGTTCCGGGAATCCGCGCCCCGGAAGCTGTAGATGCCCTGCGCGTCGTCACCGACGATAAACAGGTTGCGCTGGACAGAGGACAGCGCGGTGACGATCATCGACTGGAGGGCGTTGGTGTCCTGATACTCGTCAACCAGCACGTGGCTGAAGCGGGCGCAGACCTCCTGCGCGGCGGAGCTTTCCATCAGCAGGCGTTGCAGATGAATGAGCAGATCGTCATAGTCCAGCAGGTTGTGCTTGCTTTTGAAATCGGTGTAGTGCTGGAGAATCAGATAGAAGTCGTCAGCGAACTGGATCAGGTGCGGCTTGTCCAGCTCAATGGCCTCATCAATGGAGCAGTCCTTGTTGACCGCTGCGGAGAGGAAGCTGAATATGGTTCTGCTGTTCGGGAAGCGGCGGCTGGCCCCGCCGAGGCGGAGCGAGGAGATGATCAGGCTGATGATGCCCTCCGCGTCGGTCTGATCGAGGACGGAGAAATCCGGGCTGATGCCCAGCGCGTCGCCGTGGCGGCGCAGCAGCATGTTGGCCGCGCTGTGGAAGGTGCCGCCCTGCACGCGGCGGGCCTGCCAAGACAGAGCGGCGGCGCGCTCGAGCATTTCCTGCGCGGCCTTCTTGGTGAAAGTCAGCAGCAGGATGGATTCCGGCGCAACACCTTGGCTGATCAGCCAGGCGACCCGATGCACGAGCGTGCGGGTCTTGCCGCTGCCTGCCCCGGCGATCACCAAGGCCGGGCCGCCGGAATGCGTGACGGCGGTTTGCTGCGGCTGATTCAGGCCGCTGAGGTCAAACGACGGGCCAGCGGAATCAGGCAGCGGCGGCAGGGAGTCGAGCCAGTCGCGGAGGGAGAAGTCAGACGGTGCCTCATGAACGGGAAACAATGCGGTCTGGTGCATGATGAATAGCGCGTGTTGGGTTCGTTGTTGGGCTTTTTTCCTGCGAATGGTGCGAACAGGTCAGTTTTAAACCAAACATTGCGAATCCAATCAAATAGATGCCTTCGTTGCACCGGCCTGTCACGCCGGAGGTCGCCGGTTCGAGCCCGGTCGGCCCCGCCAAAAAGATCAGGGAGTTAGGATATTATTTATCCTAACTCCCTTTTTTATTTCATCTCCAGAATTTTTGATTTTCGTCTATTGAAACTGCTTTTTCAGCCGTCCGTTTAAACAAGTGCCCCCGGCTCTGTTGGGGGCACTTGTTTAAATTAGGAGCTACGCAGTTGCAACTTAAATTTCAGCGACGCAAATTACTATAGCCAAAGCAGTATAAAATGACTACACTGTGAGTATGGCATACTCAATAGATATACCTAATGTGCAACTCTTAAAAAAAATGCCCGATCCGTGGGGCGCATCCTGTAGAATAGCGGTATCTAAGCCATATTCACAAGGAGCGCGCCATTGACCGGGACAGTTTCATTATCGCTGTTTTTCTGACAGTCTGCAGCCAATATGATTTCATCAAAAAGAACTTCAAGATGCGGCGCGGCGGCTTTCCGCCTGCCCTGAGCGACGAGGAAGTCATCACCATGGAAATATGCGGA
>NZ_JBLWEM020000012.1:0-3225 GCF_048287365.2 Candidatus Electronema sp. JC
ACGTTCTGGTTCGGTGAGTTGTGTGTAATGCTTCATGCGCGCTCCTCTTGCTTGGCGGTGAGAATTGAGCCATCATGTTACCATAACTCACTCTTTTCTCAACCCCGCAAAAGTTGCACTTACAACTTGAATCCACGATCGGAAAAAGACCGCATACGACACATTGATGAACTCGAACACGATTGCGCAAACAGCAGTGATCGGCGCGGGCAGCTGGGGCACCGCCTTGGCCAAGCTGCTGGCGGACAAGGGCATGCAGGTCGCGCTCTGGGGCCGGAACAGCACGCATGTCGCCGCTCTGCGCCGCGACCGTGAAAACCGCCGCTACCTGCCCGGCGCGGCCCTGCCAGCTGCGCTTCAGCCTTCGGAGAACTTGGCTTGCGTGGCCGACTGCCAGTGCGTGGTGATGGCGGTGCCTTCGCACGGCTTCCGCGAGGTTTTCGTCCAGCTTGCGCCGCTGCTGCAAGATGGCGCACTGCTGGTTTCGGCGGTGAAAGGCATTGAGATTGCAAGCGGCCAGACCATGTGCCAGATCATGCAGGCCGAGCTGGCTAAAATCCAGCGGGAAAAGGCTGTCCCTGTCGGTGTCCTCAGCGGCCCCAGCTTTGCCGATGAAGTGGCCAGAGCGCAGCCGACAGCGGTCACAGTGGGCTTTGCCGGCATAGCGGCGGCCAAGGCGGTGCAGCAGCTTTTCTCCACGCCGTTCTTCCGCGTCTATACCAGCAGCGACATCATTGGCTTGGAGATTTCCGCCGCGATGAAGAACGTCATCGCCATCGCCGCAGGCATAGCCGACGGCCTCGGCTGCGGCCTCAACGCGCGCGCCGCGCTGATCACACGCGGCTTGGCGGAGATCACCCGGCTTGGCGTGGCAATGGGGGCCAATCCGCTCACCTTTGCCGGACTTGGCGGCTTGGGCGATTTGGTGCTGACCTGCACCGGCAGTCTCAGCCGCAACCGCACCGTCGGCCTGAAGCTGGGCGAGGGCCGCACGCTGGCCCAGGCACTTGCTGAGATGACTATGGTCGCCGAGGGCGTGAAGACCACCAAATCCTGCTGGCAGATAGCCAGACAGGCTGCCGTGGAGATGCCCATACTGGATCAGGTCTATCAGATCCTCTACGAGGATAAGCCGTGCAAGGCAGCAGTGCAGGAGTTGTTTCAGCGCAGCTTGAAAGAGGAGGCGGAGTCTGCAACCTCTGTGTGCGACTGATTTTTTATGTGATTTTAATAGATTGAAATATAAGGAGCAGAATATGCTGTCCCTCTCAAGAGACCCCGCTGTCACCGAAATTCTGGCCAAGCACAAAGGCGGCCCCAAGCTCCAAACCGCTCTTGGGACAGATATGAGGCGCAGCAGCCGCAATGCGGCTTCGGCGAGCTGGGAGTCTGCTGCCGCCACTGCATGCAGGGGCCGTGCCGGATTGATCCTTTCGGCGAAGGGCCGCAGCGGGGCATCTGCGGCGCGGATGCCGACACCATGGTCGCGCGCGGCCTGGCACGGGCGGTGGCGGGCGGAACCGCCTCGCACAGCGGCCATGCCCGCCACGTGGCGCATGTGCTGAAAAAAGCCCTGCTCGGCGGTGCTCCTGATTACGCGGTCAGAGACAAAAAAAAGCTGGAGGCGGTGGCCAATCGGCTGGGCATTGAGACGCTGGGCCGTTCTGCGCAGGACATTGGCTTGGACGTGGCCGAGAAAGCCTTGGCCGAATTCGGCGACAACGACAATGCCCTTGCCTGGGCGGCGACGACCATGACCAAAGGGCGGCTGGAAGCATTCAGCAAATTGGGCATTGTCCCGACCAGCATTGACGGCAGCGTGGCCGAGGTCATGCACCGCACAACCTACGGCGTGGACGCGGAGCCGGTCAATATTCTGCTTGCCGCGCTCAAATGCGCCCTTGCCGACTATGCAGCTTGTCACATGGCCGCCGATCTCTCCGACATTCTCTTCGGCACGCCGCAGCCGGTCGTCAGCCGGGCGAATCTCGGAGTGATCAAAGAAAACGCGGTCAACATCGCCCTGCACGGCCACAATCCGTTGCTCAGTGACATCATCGCTCAAGTCGCTTCAGAGCCGGAACTGATTGCAGCGGCCAAGGAGGCGGGCGCGGCAGGCGGCCTCAACGTGGTCGGTATCTGTTGCACCGGCAATGAGGTGATGATGCGGCATGGCATTCCGCTGGCGACCAGCTCGCTCTCGCAGGAAACAGCGATCATGACCGGCGCGCTCGACGCGATGGTGGTTGATTATCAGTGCATCATGCCTGCGGTGGCGACTGCGGCGGAATGCTTCCACACCAAGATCATCACCACCATGCCTGTCGCCAAGCTGCCGGGCGCGGAGCATGTCGCCTTCAGCGATGACAAGGCGGCGGACTGCGCCCGCGCCATTCTGCTCAAAGGCATTGCCAATTTCAAGAACCGCTGCCCGGACAAGCTCTGCATTCCCTCGATCAGCTCCGCCGTCATTGCCGGTTTCTCCGCCGAGGCGATTATTGCCGCGCTGAGCAAGGTCAATGCTGAAGATCCGCTCAAACCGCTGATTGACAGCATTGTTGCGGGCAAGATCCGGGGCATCTGCCTCTTCGCGGGCTGCAACAGCGTCAAAACTCCGCAGGACCGCAATTATATTGAAATGGTCAAGCTGCTGCTGGCCGAAAATGTGCTCATCCTCGCCACAGGCTGCGCCGCTTCCGCCTATGCCCGCCACGGCTTCATGACTTCTGAGGCCACAAAACAATATGCGGGCGCGGGATTGGCCGCTGTGCTGACAACAGTGGGCGAAGCCGCTGGTTTGGGCGGGCCGCTGCCGCCAGTTCTGCACATGGGTTCCTGCGTCGACAACGCCCGGCCTGTGGATGTCGCGGTTGCGGTGGCCGAACGGCTGGGCGTTGACCTCAGCCAGCTACCGGTGGTTGCCTCCGCGCCGGAAGCAGTGACGGAAAAGGCGGTGGCCATCGGCACTTGGGCTGTGGCGGCGGGATTGCCTGTGCATCTCGGCATTGCGCCGCCGGTGCTCGGCAGCGTGGTCGTCACCAAGACGCTGACCAGCACAGTCAGCGAGCTGCTGGGCGGTTATTTCTTAACCCAAGTTGTGACCTATAACATCGTTTTTTCGATGCCATAGGCCAATATGAACAAGAACACCTTCAATTCAAATCCATGCGACGTGACAGCATGAATATGCGCTGGAAATTTTTGGGCGATGACGCTGAATGCCGA
>NZ_JBLWEM020000013.1:0-24490 GCF_048287365.2 Candidatus Electronema sp. JC
AAAATTGAAAATATTCCGCATTCTCCGGGAGAAATACCGCAACAGAAGAAAAAGGTTCAGTCTCAGGTTCAATCTTATCGCTGCCTGCTGCAATCTTGCAGTAAGATCAGCCTGAAAGGACTTATGCAAGAGGTCTAAGGACACGGGGCTGCGGCAGACGGCGTTGCGGGAGCTGGTGGGTGGCGGGAATGAATGCTCCCTCACGCCGCCTCCTGCTGCTGCCGCCGGTACTGCACCGCTTCGGCGAGATGGGCGGGGCTGATCTGCTCGGATTCGGCCAGATCAGCGATAGTGCGGGCGATTTTAATGATGCGGTGGTAGGCGCGGGCGGAGAGGCCCAGTCGGTCAATCGCGCTGCCGAGGAGCTTGCGGCCTGCCTCGTCTAACGGGCAGAGGTTCTCGATCTGGCGGGGCGACATGCGGGCGTTGCAGGTCACGCCGCTGGTCTTGGCGAAGCGGGCCTGCTGAAGCCGCCGCGCCCGGTTGACCCGCTCGCGGATGCTCTGCGACGATTCGCCTGCCGAACGCGAGCTGATCTCGCGCACCGGCACCGGCGGCACCTCAACATGCATGTCGATGCGATCTAAAAGCGGGCCGGAGAGCTGGCTGCGGTACCGCTGCACCTGAATCGGGGCGCAGCGGCACGGCTTCACCTTGTCGCCGAGAAAGCCGCACGGGCAGGGGTTCATCGCCGCCACCAGCATGAAGTCCGCCGGAAAGCGGAGGCTGGCTGCGGCACGGGCAATCGTCACCACGCCGTCCTCCAGCGGCTGGCGCATGACCTCCAAAACGTGCTTGCGGAATTCCGGCAGCTCGTCCAAGAAAAGCACGCCGTTATGGGCCAGCGAGACCTCGCCGGGCCGAGGAATCTGGCCGCCGCCGATCAGTCCCGCGTCGGAAATGGTGTGGTGCGGCGAGCGGAAAGGCCGCGTCACCATCAGCGGCTGGGCCTCGGAAAGCAGGCCGCTGGTGGAGTAGATTTTGGTCGTTTCCAGTGCCTCGCTCAGGCAAAGATCGGGCAGGATGGTCGGCAGCCGCCGGGCCATCATGGTCTTGCCCGTGCCCGGCACCCCGCAGAGCAGGAGATTGTGGCCGCCCGCCGCCGCCACTTCAAGGGCGCGTTTGACATGCTCCTGTCCGCGCACTTCAGCGAAATCCGCCGGATATTCGCTGCGGCGGCTGAAGAGAGCCTCGACATCAGTGAAAGAGGGACGGATGTCCAGCTCGCCGAGCAGATGCTGCGCCGCCTGCCGCAGGCTTTGCACGGCGATGATCTCAATGCCCTGAACAACAGCAGCCTCGTGAGCGTTCTCCGCTGGCACGAGAAAACGGCGGACACCGTTGGCGTTCGCCTCCAAAGCCATCGGCAAAACTCCGCGCACCGGGCGCACTCCGCCGTCCAAGGACAGCTCGCCGACGATCATGGTTTCGGCCAAATCCGGGCAGGGCAGCGCGCCGGAGGCGGCAAGGATGCCCAGCGCGATGGGCAGATCGTAGCCTGAGCCTTCCTTTTTCACCGCCGCCGGCGCGAGGTTGACCGTGATCCGGCGCGGCGGGAACTCGTAGCCGCTGTTCTTGACCGCCGCCCGCACCCGGTCTTTGGCCTCGCGCACCGCGCCTTCCGCCAGCCCGACCGTGGAGAAGAGCGGCAGGCCAAGAGCCAAATCCACCTCTACGCGGACAAGCAGGCCGTCCACGCCCATCACCGCTCCGCTTAGGGTTGAGGAAAGCATGGCATCAGATACTTTTTATCCAATCAAAACATTCCTTAAATAAAGGCATCGTAGTTTCAAGTTGGCTTGTATCCATTTTTTTAATTTCCTCTTCCTGCTGAATAATAGCACTTTCACCTTTTTTTTCATGTTCAGTAACATGTTCAATACAGCCAACAGGCCAAATCCAAACGCCTTTCTTTTTTAATTCATCATGAACAGAAGTTGCGATATGTTTTCCCTTACTGTCTTTTGCTGCTAACGCCCATACATCTGAAACAGTCCATTGTAAGCCTTGACTGTTTCCTGGAAGACCATTGTCAGCTAAAGGTATTTCATGCTCATGTTTTAATGATGAAAATAATGCTCTTATTTCTTTTGTCTCGTTATCCTCTGTTGGCAAAAGAGAATCTTTTCCACATCTGCGAGCATGAGTAAACGCAAAATCAAGATCAGCAACTGCACATGATTTAATTCCCATTGCATTCAAAACGGGAAGTGCCTTCGGGATATCCGCACATGAACCGAGAGATACAAATGTAATATGATCCATATCTGGTGGATGGCCATACAATTTTTCGTATGCTAACGGGAGCAGTCTTTGGTCTGTTTTTCCTTCACATACGACAACTCGCTCAGAAAAATATATTTCTGCAATATTTCCAAGTTGAAACAAAGTCTTTGATTGAGATTCAGCACAATTCATTGCCTTGCTTACCACATCAAGCAGTGGCTTGCTAACCGTTGTACCTATTTCTTTATCTTTTCTGACGATTACAGTACATGCTGCCTTCTCTCGGCTCAACATCAATGGTGAATGTGTTGAAAATATCACTTGAAATCCAGAAGTTGAAAGAAACTCCAAGGCTTGCCGCAAGCGTCTCACTCCTTGCGGATGAAGATAAAGCTCTGGCTCATCAATCAGCAGTAACCGTCTCGAATGTGTTTCGGAAATCTGAGAACGACGAATATCTGCTAAATAGCGAAGTAATGCCATTTGAATGGCTCTCTGCGCCCCTGTTCCCATTTGATCAAAACGCCGCTTGTCTCCAGTTATTGTATCTTCAACAAGAAGATCGCCTGATTTGAAAAAATCTTTAGCTTCTATGACAGGAAGATCAAGATTTAGTTTTAATCCAGTAAAAAATCCTCCCAAGGCTTCTGACGCTTTTTTGTCAAAATTATCCAAATGTTGAGACCTATTTTCGCCTGTTGAGGTGATAATGCTTCTTACGGTATCCAGTGCGCTGTTGATTTCTTTATGGGAAGCTATAATCGGATCAACTATTTCATCTAATAGTCCTTTTATAGTAGTTCCAGCTTTCGCCTTGCCAAGGTCTTCGCCGATATCTTTAATTGTTTCAATCTGCAATGGTTCAGGCAAAAGAGATTGAACTGCTTGCGGTAAACCTGTGGGGTAAGCCTTCCATGTTGAAGGCACACCATTTTCAGAATACGATTCATAATCGTACACCTCTTTGGTAATGGCTTTGGCGGTTGTTCCGGTAGCAATAGCTCGAATCCAAAGAAATCCTTTTTCACAGTATGGAGTGATTGCTGTTCTATGTTTTTGTTCAGGCAGCATATCAATAATATCCTTAGTTATTCCGTCAATACGAGCACATACTTCAACTGGCTTTTCTGAATCAAAAAAATCTGTTTGTAGCAATGCTGATGGTGATAGTATCCAGCTTATAGCTTTCAAAATAGCCGACTTGCCGGTATTATTCTGCCCAACAAGAGGAGTAAAATCTTCAAGTGTAAAAGACACCTCACGACAAAGACGAAAATTACGAATTACAATATAACCAATCCGATGAGTGTTCATTTATTGCCACGGTAATAAAATAGTTAGATATCAGAGTAAACGCAGCGATAAACTGCGTCCACCTTCATATTCTTCCTTCATACAAATCTTGTATGGAGAAGCACAAATCATAATCATTCCAGTCCAGTCGGCCATAAACGACAGAAAATCTTCTGAACAGTTCCTGATCGAGGTATTTTCTGATCTCAGGATGGCGAGATTTTTCTAAAAATTCTCTGAAATCAACAGACTGTTCCGCGCCGTCGCTGAAGCGGAGGCGGATTGAGTAGGGTGGAAAATACTCAGCTTCCATCACGTCAATAACCGCATCATCGGCAAAATTATGATGAGCTGCTTCCATCTCAGATTTTCCCCGTTATTTTTTCAAAGGAAACTTTCTTGCGCAAAACGAAATAATCTATCCATTTCTGAACAATCTCATCTGCTTTCTGCTGCACAAGGCACTCGAAATTTCGTAACTCAGCAGGATCAAGAGGGCTGCGGCCTTTGACGTTGATTATTCTGATTTCTTTGACCTTGCCATCTTCAATATGCAGCTCGGCCTTGCTCTCTCTGCCCTGACAGCCGCCGTGAACATGGACAGGATCATGCTCATTTGACCAAAAATAAATGACTATTCCAAGATATTCATAGAGTTTCGGCATATTTATTTAAGTTTACCTGCCTTCTTTTCTGACAAGAAATCCGCACAAAAGCACTATACACCGCTCTTTTTGCCGGATCAAGATCAAGTCTCGCCTGCCTGCGCCGCCGCTGCTGACGAAAAACGTGAATTCGTCACGGAATTGTCACTGAAACAACAAAAATGAATCTGTAAAGTTTTTCAGCTCTGGCGGGGCATCCGGCTGCTTTTTATTGAAAAAATGCAGCCTGCGTCCTTGGCACAGCCTTTGCTTCAACAAAGAAAATGACAGACATCCTCAGTGTATTTATCAAGGGAAAGATCATGGGCGCGGTGCTGCTGAAAGAACGAGAGAATCAGGTTCACGTCAAGGGCGAGAAGCCCTTCAACCTTGTCTGCAACAAGGACAGCTTGGCTGGCGCGGTGAGCCAGCGGGCCTGCGTCTTCTGCGGTTCGCGGGTGGTGCTGTACCCAATTGCCGACGCGCTGCATCTTGTGCATGGCCCGATCGGCTGCGCGGTTTATACGTGGGACATCCGGGGTGCTCTCTCCTCAGGGCCGGAGCTGCACCGGCTTTCCTTCTCAACAGATTTGCAGGAGATGGATGTCATCTTCGGCGGCGAGAAGAAGCTGCGCCGCGCCCTGCTGGAGCTGATCGCCCGCCACAGCCCGAAAGCCGCCTTTGTCTATTCGACCTGCATTGTCGGCATCATCGGCGACGACTTGGAGGCTGTCTGCAAGGATGTGGCCGCTGAGACCGGCATTCCGGTGATTCCGGTGCAGTCGGAAGGCTTCAAAGGCAACAAGCGCGCAGGCTATCAGGCGGCCTGTGATGCCATGTTCCGCCTGATTGGCACCGGCGATACGGCGGGCATCTCCAAATTCTCTCTCAACATCCTTGGCGACTTCAATCTCGCAGGCGAGATCTGGATGGTGCGCGAATACTACGAACGCATGGGAATTCAGGTGGTGGCCAACATCACCGGCGATGGCCGGATTGCTGACATCTGCCGGGCGCACGGGGCTGCCCTGAACGTGGTGCAGTGCTCTGGCTCAACCATGCAGCTGGCGAAGATGATGGAGGAGAAGTACGGCACGCCTGCCATCCGGGTCTCGTATTTCGGCATTGAGGACATGTCCGAGGCTTTGTACGACATCGCCCGTTTTTTCAAAAAGAAATACCCGGACGACCCGGAGACAGACCGGATCATGGAGCGCACCAAAGCCTTGGTGCAGGAGAAGGTGCGCGACTTGGTGCCGAAGCTGGAGCCGTACCGCAAAGCCTTGGCCGGGAAAAAGGCGGCAATCTATGTGGGCGGCTCGTTCAAAGCCTTCTCGCTGGTCAAGGCGTTCCGCCTGATTGACATGCAGGTAGTGATGGTCGGCTCGCAGACCGGCACCGAGGAGGACTACCGCGAGCTGGAGGCGATCACCGATCCGGGCACAGTCATCGTCGATGATGCCAACCCGCTGGAGCTGAACTCCTTTCTGAAAGAAAAAGGCGTGGATGTCTTTGTCGGCGGGGTGAAGGAGCGACCGATTGCCTACAAGCTGGGCATCGGCTTCTGCGACCACAACCACGAGCGCAAAGAGGCACTGGCCGGTTTCGAGGGAATGCTCAACTTTGCCAAGGAGGTCTACTCATCTGTGATGAGTCCGGTCTGGCGCTTTGTGCCGAGGAAGGCGGCGTAAGCAGCCCGGCGTTTATTCTGGCAGAAATCACCGCTCTGCTCCCAGTGAGCAATAAAATTGCCCGGCCTTCCAGCAGGCCGGGCAATTCTTGTCCAACTTGCTGCCGCTTTGGCCCGCCCTCCGCTGTTCCCACCCCTCTTTTCACCGTTTTCCGCAGCTCGCCCTTGACGAAGCACTGTTCATTGATTAATACTACAGGATTAACGCGAGAGTGGCGGAACTGGCAGACGCACTGGACTTAGGATCCAGCGCACGTAGTGCATAGGGGTTCGACCCCCCTCTCTCGCACCAACCCTCTGAAAATACACGGTCCCATATTCAGGAGACGGGCGGCGGGAACCTGCGCCTGGCTCTGGATTGAGATAACTTCTGCCCAGGGCAGGCAATCCGAACCGAGGAATTTGAGTCGATGGAAATAGCAGCTGATCAATGTTCTGTCCCAACTTTGCCAACTGTCTCAATTGGGCCAAGCAACCAGAACCAAAGAAGTTGGGGCATGGAAATAGCAGTCGAAGAACTGAGCGAACTGACCCGCAAGCTCACCGTCACCGTGCCTGCGGACGCGGTGCAGGAGGCGATGGACAAAGCCTACGGCAAGCTGAAGAAGGATGTTCACCTCAAGGGATTCCGCAAGGGCAAAGCCCCGATGTCCATTCTGGAGAAGAACTACGGCGAGCGGGTGCGGGCCGAGGTGGCGGAGCAGTTGGTGCAGGAGACCTACTTTGACGCGATTGAGGAGAAGGGTCTGGACGTGGTCGTGCATCCTGAGATCCGCGAGACTAATTTTCCTGATGACGGCTCTTTTGTCTATGTCGCCTTGGTGGATGTGAAGCCGGTCTTTGAGATCAGCCAGTACAAAGGTTTGGAGATCGAGAAGCCTGCGGTCAACGTGACCGAGGCCGACATCGACGGCAGAATTGAGGAGCTGCGCCGCAAGCACGCGGTGCTGCGGACTGCTGACGACGAGCACGGCGTGGCGGTAGACGACATCGTCATCGTTGATTTCCAAGGCTTCCACAACGAGAAGCCGATGAAGGAAGTGCATAACGAGAACTACTCGATTGACGTGGGCACCAAGCGGCTCGGCGCGGAGTTCGAGGAGCAGCTCATCGGCCTGAAGAAAGGCGAGTCCGCTTTGTATGAGACGGACTTTCCGGCTGATTACGTCAACCCGGTCATGGCGGGCAAGAAGATCGAATTCAAGGTGGATGTGAAGGAGATCAAGGAGCGGGTCAAGCCTGTTGCTGATGACGAATTCGCCAAGGATGTTGACGCGAACTGCGGCTCGCTGGCCGAGCTGCGGGCAGGCATCGCCGAAGAGCTGAAGAAGCAGCGCGAGGCCGCTCAAGAGGGCGATTTGGTGGACCGGATCATGCAGAAGCTGATCAGCATGAATGACTTTCCGGTGCCGGAGCGGGCGGTTGCCTACGAGGTGCAGGAGATGATCAACCAGACTGAGGAGCGGCTGAAGCGCGCCGGTCTGACGTTGGAGACCGCCGGCATCAAACGCGACGAGCTGGCCAAGCAGAACCGCGAGGCAGCGGTGAAGCGGGTCAAGGGCGATTTCCTGCTGAAGAAAGTGGCCGAGCTGGAGGAGATCAAGCTGGCGGACGAGGACATCGAGCGCGGGTATCAGCGCATCGCCATGCAGTACAAGATGACTGTGCCGGAAGTGAAGCAGTATTTCCAGCGGCGGGAGGAAATTATGCCCTTCCTTGCCGAGCTGCTGAACGAAAAAATCCTCCGCTTCCTGCTCGACGCGGCCAAGATCACCGAAGCGCAGGCGGCGGCAGTGGAAGAGGAAGCTGCGGAAGCGCAGCAGGCATAGGCCGGAACCCTTTATTTAGCCTACCAGCCGGACAGACTGCTGTCCGGTTTTTGTTTTTAAGGAGCGATCATGAATCTTGTGCCAATGGTGGTTGAGCAGAGTCCGCGCGGCGAGCGGGCTTTTGACATTTACTCGCGCCTGCTGCGGGAGCGCATCGTCTTTCTCGGCACGCCGGTCAACGACGATGTTTCCAGCCTGATTGTCGCCCAGCTGCTGTTTCTGGAAGCGGACGACCCGGACAAGGACATCACCTTCTACATCAACTCGCCCGGCGGCTCTGTCACCGCAGGCATGGCCATTTACGACACCATGCAGTATATCCGCTGCGACGTGGCCACACTCTGCATGGGGCAAGCGGCCTCGATGGGCGCGCTGCTGCTGGCCGCAGGCGCGGCAGGCAAGCGCTACGCCCTGCCCAACTCGCGGATCATGATTCATCAGCCGATGGGCGGTTATCAGGGCCAGGCCACGGACATCGAGATTCATGCCAGAGAAATCCTGCGGATGCGGGCTGATCTCAACACCATCTTGGCCAAGCACACCGGCAAGCCGGTCAAACAGATCGAGCAGGACACTGAGCGCGACAACTTCATGGCCGCGCCAGAAGCGAAAGAATACGGCCTGATTGACAAGGTGCTAGAGCGCAGGGAGGAGGCCAAGGCATGAGCGACGAACTGACCGGCAGCTCTGCTGGCTCGCGCGCCTGCTCCTTCTGCGGTCGGGACGAGGCGGAAGTGGCGCGGCTGATTGCCGGGCCGGATGTCTATATTTGCAGCGAGTGCGTGGAAATCTGCAATGGAATGATCAAAGAGCCTGCTGACGGCGCGGCCCAGCCCGCCGCAGTCGAACCGCCCCGCCTGCTCAAGCCCAAGGAGATTCACGCCCATTTGGATGATTACGTCATCGGCCAGGATTTTGCCAAGCGGGTGCTGGCCGTGGCCGTGCATAATCATTACAAGCGGATCAGCTCCCGCATTGCTGGCAAGGGCGATGTGAACGCGGTGGAAATCCAGAAATCGAACATCGTTCTGATCGGCCCGACCGGCAGCGGCAAGACCCTGCTCGCGCAGACCTTGGCCCGTGTTCTCAACGTGCCCTTCAGCATCGCTGACGCGACCACGCTGACTGAGGCGGGCTATGTCGGCGACGACGTGGAGACCATCCTTGTCGGCCTGCTTCAGGCGGCGGACTACGACGTGGAGCGGGCGCAGCGCGGCATCGTCTATATTGACGAGATCGACAAAATCGCCCGCAAGTCGGATTCGGCCTCACTGACCCGCGACGTGTCCGGTGAAGGCGTGCAGCAGGCTTTGCTGAAGATGATCGAGGGCACCACAGCCTCAGTGCCGCCCAAAGGAGGGCGCAAGCATCCGCAGCAGGATCTGATCAAGATTGACACAACCGACATTCTCTTCATTGTTGGCGGAGCGTTCGTCGGCTTGGATAAGGTGATCAAGCGGCGCGGCGGCAAGAAATCCATCGGCTTCGGCGCAAAAATTCACTTGGACGAGGAGAAAAGCGAGGGCGAACTGCTCGCTGACGTACAGCCGCAAGACCTGCTCAAGTTCGGCCTGATTCCGGAGCTGGTGGGCCGCCTGCCGGTCATCGCGCCGATGCGTGAGCTGCGCGAGGAGGACTTGATCCGCATCCTCAAAGAGCCGAAGAACGCCCTGACCAAGCAGTATATGAAGCTCTTTGAGCTGGAAGGCATCACGCTCCGCTTCACCGAAGAGGCCCTGAACGCCGCTGCCAAAAAGGCATTGGAGCGCAAGGCCGGAGCGCGCGGGCTGCGCTCGGTGATGGAAAGCGCGATGCTCGACGTGATGTACGAGCTGCCCTCGGATGACTACGCGGTGGAATGCGTGATCAATGAGGAGGTGATCAGCAAGGGCGAGCAACCTGCTGTGATCCGTGATGAAAAGCGGCGGAAGGCGGCGTGAAAGCAGGGGCGAAAAATCTTTTGCCCCTGTTTTGCAACGTTAAACGAGCTGCCTGAGCGGAGCCGAAGGCGGCGGCGGTTTCGGCTCCGCTCAACCGCCTTGACCAATGCAGGAGTCCCGTCTGTCACCCGGAGTCGCTATATCACAAAAGCAATGAACCATGACCGAAATGCAGCCGGGACTCTTTGGCCTGAATAAGAGCAACAGAGATTTCACCCAAAAGGAAGCATGGGGGAAGAATCAATTTAACTCCTCATTTCCTGCGGCGTTATGCTGTTATCTTGCGTCAAAGAAGATAGCGGCTAATTATCTTTGTGTTGATCACGGCAGATTCACGCAGACATTTACAGCCATAGATCAAGTCTTTGGCATTGATCCCCTTGGCGGGCAAATTTATTTTGCTTTTGAAGCGCAGCATTCTCCTTATCAGCATTTTCTTGTCGGAGTTCTTCCACGGACAGACTTAGTCATTCAACGCGCTGACACCGGCGAGTGTTTAGCTGGATTGGAAGTCAAGCTGACCGCGCTGCCGGACAACACAACTTGTGATTTGCCTGAACAAGACTATGGCAGCGAGATTGTTGTCCGTCCAGACACCATCGCATATCTTGCGTGCAGCGTGGCATCAGGATTGAAAGATAACCTTGCTGAAAATATCCCTGAGTTCGATCTGTTGGACTGGACGCAGCCTAAAGAGATACTTGCTGAAATTCCAGTGCTGATTGAGACTGTTGAGAAAATATCTTTCAGATTGGAAGCGCAGCAGAAGCCTTTTCTCATTCAGCCTGTATGGAAGACTGTTGGAAAATCGCCTGAGCTTGCGGAGAACTGCTTGGATGTTTTTGTTTGGAGCGATGCGGCATTTTGTTATTTCATTTCGCAGATAGCAAGCAGAAATAAAGACGCGAACGGAATCAACAGGCAGACGCGAACTGCGGTCTGGCTGTGCAAAATGTTGCACGATATAAAAAAGAATGGCCGGTTCAATCACGGGCAGATTGTTGACAGTCTGTCCTATAACACAAAAAATGACAAAGCGTTTGCCTCTGCTGGGAACATAACAAACAAATACATGCGCTGCGGCAGGTTGAAAATGCCAGCAATCACTAAGCAGGAAATCAGAAACATCATTCTTGGCGGCGGTCAAAATCTGCTCAGCCCTGAAAGAAGATTTGATGCCATAATTTTTAATTCTCCCGGATTGTTTTCATGAGATGCGTTGACATTTTTTCCGGCTGCGGCGGTCTTTCTCTTGGGTTTGAAAATGCCGGATATGATGTTGTCGCAGCGTTTGACAACTGGGAAAAGGCTGTGGCTGTATATCAGAAAAACTTCAGCCATCCTGTTTTTTTGCACGACCTGAATGATGAAGGTTCATCCATACGGAAAATCGAACAATTTCATCCTGAGATGATCATGGGCGGGCCGCCTTGCCAAGATTTCTCAAGCGCAGGCAAACGTGACACCAGCCAAGGCCGTGCTGATTTGACGTTCAAATTTGCAAACATCGTCTGCGCTGTCAAACCAAAATGGTTTGTCATGGAGAATGTCGAGCGAATTAAAAAAAGCCACGTCTTATCTGAAATTATTGAGCAACTTCAGAGCGCAGGTTACGGGCTGACCTCAGCCGTTCTTGATGCTTCGCTCTGCGGGGCACCTCAGGCGCGGAAGCGTTTTTTTCTCATCGGCCAGCTTGGCGGCAGGCATAATGCGCTGACAAATATCATGCGAAAGAACTTGTCTGCTCGACCGATGACCGTCAGGGAATATTTAGGCGATTCTCTGGGATTGGAATATTATTACCGTCATCCACGCAACTACAACCGTCGCGGGATATTCAGCATTGATGAGCCGAGTCCGACAGTGCGCGGCGTGAACCGCCCTGTTCCAAAAGGATACAAGCTGAACGCTTGCGATCCAGCCGGTGTCAGTCTTGATGCAATTCGTCCGCTGACAACAATTGAGCGCAGTTATATCCAGACTTTTCCGAAATCATTTCAATTTTCAGGTACGCAAACTGATCTGGAGCAGATGATTGGCAATGCTGTTCCGGTCAAACTGGCTGAGTTCGTCGCCAAGTGCATAGATGAATACACAAAAACAGGCGGACTGAGAACATCTTTGTTTGATGAGATTATGCCGTTCAAGCTGCATGACAAGCCGCTGCGTCATACAGCGTTCGGTGCTTTTGTGATGTAAGATCTGTTTGGCTGGCTGCACATGCGCCGCCATGAGGTTTCGGACAAGAAAACACCGCCTGCGGACGAGTGAATGCTCCTTGCAAACATCCGCAGGCAGCTTTTGCACGTCTGAAAGCTCTGTTCAAAGGTTTGTTCGGAGCTTTTCAACGAGCAAATGCTCCTGATAAACGTTTGCAGGGAGCATTCAAACCTGTGAAACCTGCTGTCGGATGTTGCGCGGCAGCATTCAGACGTTTGTTTGGAGCTTTTCAACGAGCAAATGCTCCTGACAAACGTTTGTCAGGAGGAAACGGATGTCTGAAAGCAGCATTTCAGGGCATAATCCAAGCATGTCATTTTTGGCAAAGCAAGGAATCTTTGCCAATGAATGCTGCGTTAAATCAGGAATGACTTATGAACGCATTGACTATCACGCTTGAGGGGCCAATCAAATTCCGGCTTCAAGAGCAGGCGGCTATGCACGGCTGCACCGCAGAGGAAGAGGCGAAGAGCATTTTAGAAAAATTTCTCGCGCCTGAGCCGCATCCGCAGGGAATTGGCACCCGCATTCATCAGCTCTTCCAAAAGATTGGCGGCGTGGAGCTTGATCTTCCAAGCCGTTCTCTGCCAAGACTGCCACAGCAAGACAGCGATGCTTCTTGACACCAACATCTTGTCCGAATTGATGCGCGCCCGCCCAAATCCCGCCATCATCGAATGGCTGGACAGGCAGCCTGCGGATCAGTTGTTTGTCAGCTCAATATCACGCGCTGAAATTGAACTGGGCATTGCTCTGCTGCCGGAAGGAAAGCGGCAGAACGAATTGCGTTCGGCAGCGGAAGACATGTTTGCGGTGTTTGCAGGAAAAAATATTCCGTTTGATGAGTTGGCAGCGCAGCAGTACGGCATTCTCGTTGCGGAAAGAATACGGATAGGACGGCCTATCAGCGTGGAAGATGCGCAGATAGCGGCTATTGCGATAGTGCGCAACCTGAGCTTGGCAACGAGGAACAGCAAAGACTTTGCTCATATCAAGGATCTGCTGGTTATCAATCCTTGGGACTGCGGCAAAAGTTCTGTGCAATGAACAAATAATAGAAATGCAATCTGCTTGAACATTGAGGAAAAAATGCGCGAAATGAACATCTTCCCGTTGTTCTGCGCGAGGCCGGTGAGTGCAACGGCAGCTCATAACTGATTTTTCTGAAAGAGATATGTCTGAATTCAATCTGGTTCGTTATCCGGTCATGCCGCTGCGGGACATTGTTCTTTTTCCCGGCATGGTCGCGCCTTTGGTGATTGGCCGCAAGAACTCCGTCCGGGCCTTGGAGCACGCGATGGAGCAGCGTTCGCTGATTTTCATCGTCGCGCAGAAGGACGCGGGCGTGGATGAACCGCAGGCCGCCGACCTCCACCGCTTCGGGGTTCTGGCCACGGTCATCCAGCTCCTCCGCCTGCCTGATGGCAACATCAAAGCACTGGTGGAAGGCAAACGCCGGGCCGCCGCCGCCGCTTATATTGAGTTCAGCGACTTCCTCCGCGCCGATTTGTCGGAACGGCCTGACACTGAGGCCGAGCATCCCGATCTGCCCGCTTACAGTCGAGAGCTGCGCCGCACCTTTGCCGAGTACATCAAGATCAGCCGTCAGAAAATTCCAGCGGAGATCGTCAAGGTTGCGGCGGTGATGGAAAATCCGGCCCGGCTGGTTGACTTGCTCTGCGCCCATGTCCAGCTTCCGGCGGCGGAGAAGCAGGCGCTGCTGGAGACCGTCGCCCTGCCGGACCGCCTCCGCCGCTTGATCGAGTTGCTGTATCGGGAAATCGAGCTGGACGAGCTGGAGAAATCCATCGAGGTCAAGGTGCGCAAGCGGCTGGCCGACAATCAGCGCAACTACTATCTCGGCGAGAAGGTCAAGGAAATCCAGCAGGAGATGGGCCAAGTCCCGGACGACCACAGCGAATTGCAGGCGGCCTTGGAGAAAAAAGAGCTGCCGGAGGCGGCGCGGGAAAAGGCGATGCGCGAGCTGAACAAGCTCAAAGCCATGCCGCCGATGTCCGCCGAAAGCACGGTGGTGCGCAATTATTTGGACACCATCATAAGCCTGCCGTGGACGGAAAAAAGCGAGGCCAAGATTGATATTGAGGAGGCCGAGCGCATTCTTGATCAGGATCACCACGGCCTGAAAAAGGCCAAGGAGCGCATTCTCGAATATTTAGCCGTGCAGGCGCAGGTGGAAAAGATACGCGGGCCGATCATCTGCCTTGTCGGCCCGCCAGGCGTGGGCAAAACCTCGATCTGCAAGTCCATCGCCAAGGCCATGAACCGGCAATTCGTCCGACTCTCGCTCGGCGGGGTGCGCGACGAGGCGGAAATTCGCGGTCATCGCAGAACCTACATCGGGGCCATGCCAGGCAAGATCATTCATGCCATGCAGCGGGCCGAGGTCATCAATCCGGTCTTCTGCCTCGACGAGGTGGACAAGATGAGCGTGGATTTCCGGGGCGATCCCTCATCCGCCCTGCTGGAGGTGCTGGACCCGGAGCAGAACAGCGCGTTCAACGATCATTATCTTGATCTCGACTACGATCTGTCCGAGGTTTTCTTCATCGCCACGGCCAACAGCCTGCACAGCATCCCCCTGCCGCTGCAAGACCGGATGGAGATCATCCGCCTGAGCGGCTACACCGAGGAGGAGAAGCTGCGCATCGCTCAGGAGTATCTCGCGCCCAAGCAGCTGGAGCGCAACGGTTTTGCTGCGGACGACATTGTGTTTGCTGAAGATGCGATGCTGGAGATTGTCCGCCGCTACACCCGCGAGGCCGGGGTGCGCGATTTGGAACGGACCATCGCCTCCATCTGCCGCAAGGTGGCCCGCGACCGCCTGCAAAAGAAAGAGCCGGAGCGGAAATATCAGCTCGGCAGCGCGGCGGTGTCCGAATATCTCGGCGTGCCCAAGCATCGCTACGGCTCGGCTGAAAAAAAGGACGAAACCGGCTTGGTCACTGGCTTGGCGTGGACAGAGGTCGGCGGCGAGCTGCTCCAGATTGAAACCGCCCTGATGCCCGGCACTGGCAAGCTGACTGTCACCGGCAAGCTGGGCGAGGTGATGCAGGAGTCGGCCCAAGCGGCAATGGCCTGCGTGCGCGCCAGGGCAGGGCGGCTGGGGCTGGATCCGGGTTTTTACCAGAAATTGGACATCCATGTCCATGTGCCGGAAGGCGCGATTCCGAAAGACGGGCCATCCGCCGGCATCACCATGGCCACCTCGATTGTCTCCGCTTTGCTCAAGGTGCCGGTGGACCGCCAGCTTGCCATGACCGGAGAAATTACCCTGCGGGGCCGGGTGCTGCCCATTGGTGGCCTGACCGAAAAGCTGCTGGCGGCCAAACGCGGCGGCATCAGCCGCGTTATCCTGCCCAAGGAGAACGAGCGCGATCTGGAAGATGTTCCGGCAAAAGTGCGGGCCAGCTTGGACATTGCCTTGGTCGAGCATGTGGACGAGGTCTTCAGTCGCGCCCTGCTTCTGCGCGAAGGCGAGGAGCTGTTTCACGACGCGCCCTTGGACGCGGTGATTCCTCCCACGCTCATCACCGTGCCCGCTGTCCCGGCCCAGCGCAACTGAAGCGCGGCGCATTTTTCGCTGTTCCCGATTTTTTTAATTGACGGGCAGCGCGGATTCTGGTAAAAAGTATGCACCATTTGGTGCGGGCGAATAGCTCAGCTGGGAGAGCATCGGCCTTACAAGCCGAGGGTCACAGGTTCGATCCCTGTTTCGCCCACCAAATTTTCCGGGGTCGTAGTTCAGTTGGTTAGAATGCCGGCCTGTCACGCCGGAGGTCGCCGGTTCGAGCCCGGTCGGCCCCGCCAGCAATATCAGGGAGTTGCCTTGAAAAAGGTGACTCCCTTTTTCTATTTGTTGGGTTCGCTGTTGGGCTTTTTATTTCAGTACAGCATCCAAAAATCTCTGCGCCTGAGCTGGGGTCAAAGGGAAGGGCCGACCGCTGCTGAAGAATCTCAATGCAGACAGCTTGCCTTCTGTAATTTTGATTATTCCTTTTCCTCCTTCTGAAGCTGATCCAAATTCAGGTCAGATTCCGGGTCTTCATCCTCATGTTTCTGCACGGTGCGCCATGCAGACATTGTCTGATTTGAATAACTAACATGCCAACCAGATTCGATGAGACGAAAAATATCTGCGGAAGAATACGAAATGCCAACGGTTTCAAGTTTCTGGACAGAATTCATTCAAACACCTCCTGTTTTGGCTCCTTTTTATAAAGCCGATAAAGCCGATTAAACTGACGTTCAAGATGAGAAAAAAATAACCAGAGGAGAGCAAGGCCGGAGATAAAAAAAGATCGTATTCAAAGGTAAAATCAAAAGGAAGACGATCAATAAGCGCATATCCCAGAAACAATAAAACAAGCCTGTAATTGTCAAAACAACAGTATTCATTCAAACACCTCAATTGCTTTCCTGACACTCTCCAGCCGGTGGACGTACCGCTGGGTTGTGGTCAGGTTGGTATGGCGGAGTATGGCCTGCACGTCGAGCAGGGAGACTTTGGCCCTGATCAGGATGCTGGCGGACAGGTGGCGGATGCCGTGCAGGCCGAAAGGCTCTGTTTCGGCTTTGCGGCAGAGACGGTCAAGCCACTTCTGGCGGTACACGTAAGGCAGGCCGGAGCGGGGATCCGGGAAAACCCAAAGGCCGGGCGTTGCGGCGAGGTGTTCGGACAGAGCATTGTTCAGCCGGTCGGTCAACGGCAGCCAGTCATACTGCTGAGAACCGTCTTTCCTTTTTCTGGTGGCGAGCCGGACGCGCCTGCGGTCGAGGTCAACATCCTCTCGGCGGAGATGGAATATCTCATTCCGACGGGCTGCAAGATGCAGGTAGCAGAGGAGCATCAGCCTGTCCTGATCGGATTCAGCGGCCTCATAGACTGCCCAGAAATCCTTCTCCGAGGGCACATGCCGGGGACTGCGCTCCTCGGCGAACCGTTCGGTCAGGAAAGGATTCTCCTTAGGAAAGCCGGGCAGGTACTGGATGCCCCAGTTCCAAGCGGCGATGAGATTCTTGCGGTCTTTGTTCGCGGCATAACCTGACCTGCTCCCAGCCTGATCGCGGAAATGAACCAGCACTTGGCCTTTGTGCAGCCGGAAAACCTGCGTGTCCGGGTCAAACGCTGTGAAAAGCTGCCGGAACACGAAGTGCTTCTCCTTGTAGGTCTTGACGGAGAACTTCATTTTGGCGTGATCAAGGTACATGGTGGCCCAGTCATGCAAGGAGAGCGTGCGGATCACGGCGGGTTCCTGTGGGCCGCCGCCGCTGCTTTCCAGCTCCTTTTTCTTTTCCGCCTCCCATTGCTTGGCTGCGGTTTTGCTCTCGTGCTGGCTGCGGTGCTTCTGGCCTTCGTGCAGCACCTGCGCCATCCATTTCTTGCGCTGTTTGTTCCAGTAAGGCATTCAGCAGCCTCTTCTCAAAAAATTTATAGCAGATGCCGATTTTAACACCGCCAAGATCGCGGTAGTTGCGATAGACCGTGGAGATGTCGCAGCGGAGATATTCGGCCACATCGCGGGCAGAAAGGCAGCGGCCAAGGTGCTGTTCAAGGATGGTCATGGTTCACGCTCCATGCACCTCGGCTTCCATGCCGTGCGGCCAGATTTCACCGCGTTTGCGCTTCAGTTTGGCGAGCAGAACCGGCTCGCCGGTGCGGGGGTCGGGCTCAAGGCCCTTGACGCGGATCCAGTCGGCTATTTCCGACGTGACCACGCGGATGACCTCGTCAACGCTGTCGCCGCAGCGTTCTATCGCGGCGATGTTCAGAGCGCAGCCGACCAGCTGATCGGCGTTCTGGTGCTTGTCCTTGAGCGGCTGAAGTTTCTTGCGGAAAACCGGCTGATAGGTTCCCCAGTCAACAGCCTGCACAGCCTTCCAGAACTCATGGATTTCCGCCCTGCTCTGATTGCGGTTCACACGGTCTGGAGCCTCGGCGCAGAGCACGGCCCAGCGGCAGACGCAGTATTCCCAGACCCCGCTCAGTTTTTCGAGCAGATCGGAGAGTGTGTCCACGCCGAGCTGGCGAAGGACAGGGCGGCGGAGCTGGAATTCGACGCGGGTCACGGGCTGGCCGTTGTATTCCTCTTTGTCCCAGACTGAGGCGAACACGGACTGTTTCGCCCCGTCGCGCTGCAATTCCAGCACCTTGTCATACACGCGCAGCATGATGTCTCCCTGACCGACGCGGAGACCGGTTTCGGTCACTGTGCTGCCGACGATGTCGAAGGGCTTGCCGCTCAGGCCGAGGGGGCCTTCAGTCTGGGAAAGCTCAACGCCGGAGAATTTCGCCCGCTGGCTGTAGGAATGAAAGACGTTGGCGCGGGTGATCCAGCGGTCATAGCTCTGAAGGCCGAGGCTGCCGATCTCAACGCCGATGAAATCGGTGCAGAGATGGATTTCGGACAGGCCGGTTTTATGGATTCTGCCGCCGAAGCGGGCGATGATGTCCTCGACCAGATCAAGCGTGTGCCGCCAGCCGGGCACCCAGCAGGACACGGAGCCGATGTCGCACCAGACGTTCGGCGTGGTCATCCAGTCTTTGCGGGCAGAAAAGAAAATGTCGAGATCGGCGCGGGAAAGGTGGAAGGCGAAGCCGCCTTTGCGCCCGGAGGTGTGGATGAGGAACGGCTCATCGCCGAAGCCGGGCAGAACCACGGCCACAGAGTCATGCACCTCCTGCGCACGGCTCTTCCAGTCGCCGAGCAGGTCTAACAGCTCGGTTTTGCTCCACTCAACATGGAAGCCGCACTTCAGCTTGTCAAAGCCGGGAGAGGAAAAAACAGGGCCGGTGACGAGTTCGACCCCCCATGTTATTCCGTCATGGGGAACAGCCTCCGATCCAGCCCCGTTCAGAATCGCCTGACCGAGCTTGATCATCTCGGCGTGCATGGTTTGAATCTCTGGTTCGGACATGCGGCGGGAACGCGGTGCGGCAACAGTGGCGGCGGTCATTTGGATGCCTCCTTGGATTCAGCCCAGCAGCGGGGAATTGATTTGCAGAAACGACAGAGCCTACCGAAGAATGAAGGGAGCGGCTGGATCTGCGACCAGCAGGAGAACACGCCAAGGCCGACATAAAAGATTTTTTCGGCAAGCTGAAGTGAGGATGCAGGAGAAAAAAACGCTGCAACGCCAAGCCCGGCAGAAAGAAGACAGTAAAGAACAAGCGCGTGAGTGATTTTCATAGCAAAGCCTCCTCAGCCCTTCTCAGGGGAAAAAATGATGCCGCCCTGCATTCCCTGCTCAGGAGCGGAGACCACGTTCACCCGCAGGCTGATGATCAGGTTGCGGGCATGGGTTATTTCGGAGCGGTAGGTGAAGAGCTGGCCGAGCAGGGGGATTTCGCCCAGCAGAGGCACCATTTCGACCGATTTTCCGGCTTCCTTGTAGCGCAGGCCGCCGAGGAAGATCAGGTCGCCGTTGCCGACCAGCACGGTGGTGGAGACGCTCTTCTTGTCCACGATCAGATCGGCGGCGTTCTTGAGCTGGGACTCCGGGTTGACACTGCTCAGTTCTTGAGCCACGGTCAGGCTGATGAAGTCGCCGTCAGGGCGGATCACGGGCTTGATCTTGAAGGAGAGACCCACGTCCTTGCGCTCGACGGAAAGGGCGGAGGTGGTCTCGTCGCCGTCGGAGTCCTTTTTGCTGCTCTTCTCCTTCTGCGTGAGGAAGGGCACGCTCTGGCCCACGACAAGGGAGGCCTCCTTGCCGTTGAGCACGGTCAGCGTCGGCGAGGAGATGACCTCGCCTTTCGAGAAGCCTTCACCGGCGGCGAATTTGACCGAGAGCACCTCGTCAAAATAGTTCAGCAGCGCGCCGGAATAAGGAGCGGGAAAGACTTTGACGAAGCTGCTGTTGAGCGAGGCGCTGAGGTCGGAGCGGGAGCTGGACAGGCTGGTGCCGAGTTCGAGGAACTCCTTGTCGGTCAGACTGGCGAACACGGCCTCGACCTTGACTTGCAGCCCTGCGCCGTCCATCTTGCTGACCGTGGACAGGGCCTTGTCAACGAGAGGGCGGTCACCGCTGATCAGCAGCCGCTCGTCAGAGAGCTTGCGGACGCTGAGAGCCTCGTACAGCTCCTTCAGCGCGGTCAGCGCGTCGTCAGCGGTGAGCACGTTGAGAAAGACCACCTCGTCGGCGTGGCCTTCCTGCGGCTTGTCAATGGCGGACAGCGCGACCAGGGCCATGTCCTGCTGGGCCTTGCTGCCGTGCACGACAACGGAGCGGTTCCAGTAGTCGGGAAAAATGCCGGAGGACTGGGAGCCGGAAGAGCTTTTTTCTCCCTTGGCGGAGGAGGAGCCGCTTCTGGCGAAGATCTTGAGGTCGTTGAGCGCGGCCACAGCGGTGCGGACGGAGATGTGCCGGAGGCGGATGGAGGCGATGCCGGAGTCGGTCTGCGGCGGCTGGTCGATGTCGGAGAGCATCCGGCTGAAGTCGGCGACCAGATCAGGGTCGCCGGAGAAGGCGATCACCTTGCTGCCCTTGGCCCCGAACGTAAAGGGCCTCGGCGGATTTCTGCACGGCTTCAGCGTCAAGGTGCCGGAGATGGTACACGCCGGAGCTGAACCTGTCCGCGCCGGAAATCAGAGCAGGCTCGGAGCGGATGGCCCAGAAGTTCGAGCCTTCGATCCGGTGCACGGTCAGGCCGAGCGAGGTCAGCACCTTGATGAAGGTCGGCAGCAGCTCGCTTTTCGGCACGTTCTGCTGCGACCAGCTCACGGCGGGAGTCTTGGCGCCGTCGTCAAAAACGAAGCCCTCGCCGGTCATCTCGGAGACCAGATAGACCACCTCGGAGAGCGGGGCTTTGTCGAAGTCCACGGCGATGCACCGTGAAGGATTGGCGCAGGGGCCGGGTTTAGGCTTGACTGCGGCCTTCGGCGGCGCGGCCAGCGGAGCGGCGGCTGCCGGATGAGGCAGCAGCAGGGCCAGCGCGAGCGCGGCTGCGGCGAGGTCAAGCGTCTTTCTTCGTTGATTTCGCGTCATTTTTCTGTCCTTTCTCGTTGTTGGTCTTAGCCTCTGAACCACGGTTGGAGAACACACGCTGGCCGGACTTGGTGCGGTCAGCCCAGATGCTGGGCGTGTGCTCGGAATAAGCGGGACGGCGGGGAGCGGCGGCGGCAATGCGGCTGACAGGAACGCCCTTGGCTCTGGCTTCGGCTTCAGCAGCGATTTTCTCAGTGCCGAAAAGATCGCCGTGAATAAGACCAGACTTGGAAAGCATGTAGACAAAAAAGCAGAAAACCAAAGGAATGGCGTAAAAAATTGGATGTTTGAGCACGTTGACGTGACTCATCACGCCCATTTCCTTGATGTCCTTGGACACGTAAGACTGATAGCAGAGAAAAATCTGCGGATCGTAAGTATGCGGAGTCTTGCCCAGCGGCTTGCCTGCGGTGTCCTCGCCTGCGAAGGCGTAGCAAATATATTTCTGCTGAATGAGAGAGCCGAAAAAGTTGATCTTGCGGTACACGTAAGACCACTCGACAAGGGCGCGGACGGCGGTGTCCAGCCGCATGATGCTCTGCGTGATCAGGATGACATCGTAGCCATGATGCCGGTGCGTGGAGGCCCAGGCGTTGAACTGCACATTGGCTTTGCTTTGCCAGTCACGCGCATTGAAGATGTTCTGCACCTCGTCCAGCACGATCAGCGAGCCGGGTTCGACGTGCAGCCAGAACTCCTTGCATTCCTCGTCGGCGAGGAAGCGCAGGTGTTTGGCAAGGCCGTAGTCGGAAATGCGGGCCACCAGCTTGATCATCTCGAAGCATTCCGGCGAGTCCATGCCCCGGATGTTGGTGTAGATCACCCGGCCTTTGCGCAGATTGTCCAGTATCTTGCGGACTGCGTCGTAGCTCTTGCCGCTGCCGGGAGTGCCTGTGAAAGCGGTGATCATATCCGGGTGACGGCGGCGGGCAGAAGGTTGAGCAGCATGCGGATGCCGATGGCGACGACAACCATGGTGACGCACTGCGGCAGGCCGAGCTGCGTGATGAGCCAGATCGCTGCCGGAGGCAGATCAAGAGAGCTGCCGACCGACGAGAAGAGCATGGAGGACAGATCGAAGGTTTTGAAGACGGCGGCGACCGCTGTCAGGAAACCGTCAAAAATCAGGTAGATTATCTGAGTGATGACCGTGAAGAAGCCGTCCAGCGCCCAGCGGAAGGGCGCGAAGACGCTGTCGATCAGCCACCAGAAGAACTTCTTGATGAGCTTCCAAAAGCCTTTGAAAAATTCTATCAGCCAGTCCATGGTCAGCGGCCCAAGGCTCCAATCCGGATGGCGACAGCAGCAAAGAGAGCGTAGAGCGAGGCTCGGATGACGGCGAGGCCCGCAGACCAGTGAGAGAGGCTGATCTCCTGGAGGCCGCCGAAATATTCGCCGCCGTTGAATTCAATGGAAGGGCTGCCGCCAGTGGGAATGTCTCCCATTATCTGGCCGGGAATCGAAAAGATCGAAGTCCCCTTCATCTCTTCGATAAACGCTGTGAAGCGGTCGCCGAACTGCTTGCCTATTTCAGTGATGAAGGAGTAAGGAGCCTCTTTGGTCTGGTACGGGTCAGTCTCCTCGTCATCCGGCGTGCCGTCGCCGTCATCGTCTTTATCTTCAGTGTCAGGGATATCGTCATTGTCATCGTCAGGGTCATTTTCATCCGGTATGCCGTCACCGTCCGTGTCAGTTTCCTGATCGTCTGGAATGCCGTCCCCGTCATCGTCAGTGTCTTCGCTGTCCGGTATGCCGTCGCCATCATCGTCTGTATCGGTGGAATCAGGCTCGCCGTCGCCGTCAGTGTCACGGCAGTTCGGATCATCACGTCCTTCACAGGGGTCAACGCAGTCAGGGTCTGGATTTGTTGGGCATGGATCTTCACTGTCCGGGATGCCGTCGCCGTCATCGTCTGTATCCTGATCGTCTGGAGTCCCGTCCCCGTCCGTGTCCTTGCCGCCGCCTCCGACGTTGGAACAGGAGCAGGACAAGTCAGGTTTGGATTCGCAGCAGGTGATCACGTCTGTATCGTCCAGCCCGCCGGACGGATATGTCACAGCCTCGCTTGACGGCGCTCCGCAGGCATACTGCACATAGCCGCAGGACTGGCCTGCGGAAAGGCTGCCGCAGGTTGATCCCGCAGGAACAACATAGTCAAGCCGTGTGATAAAGAGACTTGGATCGTCAGGGCAGGCGTCGCAGGAATCAGGCGCATCATCGCCGTCAGCATCCTGACAGACGCATTCACCTTCGCAGGTGTACTCGTCAATGGTGTATTTGTCCGGGCCGCCGCACTGCTGCTCAAGCGCGGCACGCTCTGCCGCGCATTGATCGCCGTCAGTGTTGCAATGCCCTTGGCAGGTGTTTTCATCTATAGTGTAGCCACGGGAGCCGCATTCGGTTTCGAGTGCGGCACGTTCGTCGGGGCAGTTGCCGGAGTCACCGCCGTCATCACCGCCGTCATCACCGACAATGTAATAGATACTGAAGGTGCAATTATCATAATCAAATGGAGTGCGGTAAAACTCAACACCAGCACCCATGAGACCCTCATAGTCAGTGGAGTCAGTTACCCGATACACGCAAGACGACCCGCAAGCCTGCGCGGCTGCATCTTTGGTTGGATAACCACAATGCTCGTCAATACTCCAACGATTCGTGCAAGGATTAGTGCCGACAAAAGATCCAAGATAAGGGCAGGCAAACGCCCGCCGCGTCAGACCCAGCAGCATGAAGCCGATCAGGATGAGGATAATCGCGAAGACGCAGCGGATTTTGAAGAAGGACGGGATGGGGGCGGACATGATCAGAGCCTCGCAAGCATTTTGGAGAACAGAAAACCGCAGCCGATCAGGAAGGCGATGGACACAAGAGGCGCGGCCAGAGTGAACAGGTCGCCGTACAGCGCTGAGAGGCTGAAGCCCGGCGGAAGCTGGATCATCTCGTCACCTGCGCGGCTGTGAGCACGGCGAGAACGAAGGACAGCCCGGAGGCCGCGCCGAGTCCGAAGGAGAGGATGTCCCGGAGCTGAAGCACGAAATCCTCGCTGAGGAACAGCTGGAGGGCATCAAGGAATGTTTGCAGCTCTTCGGGAGTCATGGCCGGATCAGAGTATTTTGCTGATGTTTGCCAGCGAGAAGGCGTAGCCGACGATCAGTCCGCCGAACCAAGGAGCGATCACGAGGCCGAGGCCGTAGCCGTAGGCAGTCAGATTCAGTTCAAGCATGGTCAATAGTCCTCGTCGTCGAAGTGAGGGCGGTCGGCATCGGAAGGGCCGGGATCGCCGGTGTGGAATCCGACATAGCCTGAGCCGCTGAGACTTGAAGCATCCCAAGAAACGGCAGGTCTTGAAGAAGAAGGTTGATCCATAAGAAAGTCGAAATGCGTGTCATTGCCGCCGTTGTCAAAAAGGCCGGGGCCGCTGCTCATCGGTTCGCCAGTTTTTGCGGAAATGCTGACAGATTCGTTTAATTTGGCGCGGTACAGCGAATTGTAATAATCTGTGGATTCAAGTTCCAAGTGCAACTTTTTGGCAGGCTTCCAAGAATAGCTTTTTTGGCGTGTTGAAGCCAAGAGATTTTCGTGGCCTGTTGTTAATTTTTTCCGCGATGCAGTTGATGTCCTGCTGGCTCAACGTGTCGA
>NZ_JBLWEM020000014.1:0-57551 GCF_048287365.2 Candidatus Electronema sp. JC
CAGGACTGACCCGCTCCGCTTCGGCGCTGCTATAAACTCGCTGAGTGCCGATTAAAAAATTAATATAATCGTACTCACTTACTTTGGATTTATTCATCCTGATAGGTTAACTGATTTTTACCAACTGCGTAACTCCTAAGAGAATTGCCTTGCGGCTGATGCGGAAGTTGGAGCGGGTTTTGCGGGCAGGCGGCTTGACAGAGGAGGGGAGGGCGGCAGGGCGTTTCGCCGGGCGCCTCTACGGGCGGGACTTTTGCACCAGGCCGCCGTATATCTCCAAATTCAGTTCGGCAAAGAAGGTTTCCATGAACTGGTGCCGCCGCTCCGCCGCCGCGCGTCCGGGCGGCGTGAGCATCTGGCCGCGCACTCTGGACATCTTCACCTGAAACTCACGATAGGCAGTGTCTTCGCCGGAGTAGGCGGCAGTGGTCTCGTGGTCCAGCTCGGCGTTGTGCAGCCGCGACCCGATCTGCCCGGCGAAAAGGAAAGCGCGGCCAATGCCGACCGCGCCGATGGAGTCGAGCTTGTCCGCATCAAAAAGGATCTTGGCCTCCAGACTCTCCGGCTGAGTGCGGCCTCGGAAGCGGTGGGCGCGGATGCAGTGGCAGACCGCCTCCGCGTCCTCGGCGCTGAAGCCCAGCCCGCGCAGCAGCGGCCCGGCCAGCTCCGCGCCGATCTCGGCATGACAAACCCCGCCTTTGCTGCGACTCTCCGCGCTCCTGCCAATGTCGTGCAGCAGGGCCGCAGCAGTGAGAATGTCCAAACGCGCGCCCATCTCGCGGCCTATGGCCAGCGCATTGCGCAGAACGCGCTCCGTGTGATCCGGGCCGTGCGGGCCGCCTTCCTCCAGGCCGTGCCGCTCGCTGATCCGGCGCAGCTCGGCCAGCAGCTCCGGCTTCATCGGCTGATCTCGTTGAAATACTCCTGAAGCAGCCAGCGCAGGCCGAGCAAGAGCAGCTCCTCGTCATCGTCGGCAAGGGCGCGCAGCTCCAAGGCGGTGAGCGGGCGGCGCATCGTGATCCTGCCGTCCGCCATCTCCTGCCGGAAAAAATCTAGATTGTACAAGGCCATGATGTACTGGTCAAGCTGCTGCTGGCTGAGACGGAACCCGGCCAGAATGCGGGGATGCTGGTGCAAGCGCAGGAGCTCGTCATTGACGCGGTTGTATTCCTCCAGCCCTTGGGCGCGGAAGTACTCCGGCGCGGTCTGCTGCGCCTGCTGCTCGGCGAAGCCAAGGCAATGCGGCTCGCGGAGCAGGACAAAACACTCCTCCAGCCTGCCGTTCCGCCGCATCACGCCCCGGCCTGCCGGATAGGCGCGGCAGGCGGCGGGCCTGTCCGCATACACGCCGCAGCCCTGCTCGGTGACAAAGACGCAGCTCTCCCTGCCGTCATCAACCATGGTCAGGAAGCAGGCGGGGAAGGTTATGCCGTCCTCCCAGGCCACAATCACATATTGCTCAAGGAAGCTGCCGGAGTCCATGTTCAGCCGTTTCTTCAGGCGCAGGACATCATGCGGGGTCAGGGCGAGATCAAGCTGGCGGCAGCACTCGGTGAAGCAGGCCACGCCGGGGTGGCAGGAGAAGCGGAACTGCTCATCAGCGGCAAGCGGATGGCAGTGGTCGGGTAAAGGAACAGGCATGGCAGATCAGTTGAAATGAAACAGGGACAAACCGCAGATGCAGCTTTTTTGGCTGAGCAGAGATCAAATCAAACACATAAAATGATCTGCCGAAGAGGCTTTTCTCTCAGAACAGGATGATAGATGGCTTCAACGGAAATAAAAACATCGGAAGCCTTCAATTGTCGTTGAAGGAAAAGGCAATAAAATTATTCCCCATTTGTCTGCCGTATCCACAACGATAAAAGACTCGATCTTTTTCACTTCAAATCTTTATTATATTCCATATCAAACCACATGGCAAACAAAGTAAAAATACTTGAACTCATGAAAGAAAACATTGCTGCCAAGGTATTGATCGGGGGGAGATGACCGTCTATGCCAAGATAGATAAAGGCGCGGACAGTTAAAATAATCGTAAAAAAGAAAAAAATTATTCCTAAGCCATAGAAAAAAATCAAGGGATGAAAATCTCGAATGACGTACTTTTCTAACATCCTGCGTGTAAATCCTTTCAACAGCATCCACGGGATGGTGAAAACAACCTTTCGTAATTTTATCCCAGACACTTCACCTACGTTGTAGACAGGTTTAACAGAAACATCTCGCACCCGAAAGCTGGCGATATTCAGACGAATGAGCATGTCATTAGGCACACCGTAATACGGATAAATCGCGTCAAGATCAATAGCCTTGAGCGCTGCAAGACAAATTGCCGTATAGCCGCTTTGCGAATCAGCCACATGCCAATAGCCTGACGCGATTTTTGTGAGCAGCGAGAGAACTGAATTGCCGATATAGCGATGCTTAGGAATCATTCCCCAAGACTCACCCCGGAACAGCCGGTTGCCCTTGGTGTAATCACACTCTCCTGTGCAGACAGGCTTGACGATGCGGGGCAGATCGGCAGGATCCATCTGAAAATCTGCATTCATAACTGCCGTCACATCAATTTTATGATCCCTGGCCCATTTGTAACCAGTCGCGGTGGCTGCGCCAACCCCCCGATTCTGCTCATGTGCAATTAACACAACTTTTTGATTTGACTCCGCCAGATTCCGCACCGCAGCAGCAGTGCCGTCGCTGCTGTAGTCATCCACCACCACAATATGATCAACAAAATCTGGCATGGTGCTGATGACTTTGCCAATCAGCTTTTCCTCATTGTGCGCGGGAATGACCACCGCAATTTTTTTATCGAGAAACATGAATGCAGTCAGGCTGGCGGTTGAGGGCGATATGCTCTTTTCTTTATAGCGCTCCGCCGCGCTGACTGCAAGAACGATTATTCAGCAATCGACACCAGCTCAAGATCAAACGTCAGATCCCTGCCCGCCAGCGGCGGATTCGCATCCAGCAGGATGCTGTCGCCGCTGATTTTCACCACTCTCACCAAAATCGGCTGGTTGTGCGGCCCGGACAGCTGAATCTGCTGGCCGACTTCGGGGACGATATGCGCCGGAAACTGATTGCGGGGAACGCTGATGACCATTTCCTCGTGCCGTTCGCCGTAGGCTTTGTCTGCCGGAATCATGACATTCTTCCGCTCGCCCAGCTCCATGCCGGTCACGGCCTCGTCAAAACCGGCGATCACTTGGCCGCTGCCAAGGGTGAACTCCAGCGGCTCCACGCTCCGCGAGGAGTCAAAGGTGGAGCCGTCCTCCAAGGTGCCGGTGTAATGGACTTTCACGAAGTCCCCTTTCTTTGCCGCAGCCATTTGTTCTCCTCTTGGGTTGTCGTTTCAGTCTGCCAGCTCAACGCCTTCCAGCAGCCACGCCTCGGTGTTGACCGGTCTTGCCCACGTCCATTTTTCTGCGAATTTCACCGGCTCAGTCATGCTGCCTTCCAGCACTTGACCGCTCTTTTCATCCACCGTGTAATCCAGCAGATTGGCGGTGAAGAGGAGGGTGACAAAGTCCTCGCCGTTGACGCTGCCAGCCTCAACAATTTTCGCCTTGCGGACAGAGATGGATTCCAGCTTGTTGATGATGCCTTTCTGCGTCATATCAGCGAAGTGCTGGCCGTATTCCTCAGCCAAGCTGCTGCCGAGCAAGTGGCGGAAGCTGCTCAGGTCGCGGCGCATCCAGCCTGCCTGCACCTTGAAAAAGACATCCGAAGCCACTTCAGTGAAATGCTGCGGATCAAAATCAGGATCAGCACTGCGGAGTTCGGCCAAGCCGTCCTCCAGCGGATCGGTGTGCGGAGGAGGAGGCGGCGCAGACCTGCTGAAGCTGCTCAACGGCTGATACGCTGACAGGCCGCTGCTCGGTTTAGCCATCATAAAGCGACGGTAGAAAAAATATCCGGCCACGCCGAGCAGGAGGATAGGCAGGATGCCGATGCCAGAGCCGTTCGCGCCGAAGAGCGAGCCGAGCAGGAGGCCGCCTAAGGCACCGCCGATCAAACCGCCCGCCAAGCCACGGCCAAAACCAGAGTTGGACGGACGCGCTGTTGCTCCTGATGCAGGCGCGCTTCTCGGTGCGCTGGGCGCAGAACGCTTGAATGAACGTCCACCGCTGCGGGAACGGGCTTCTGCGTCCAGCACCGCCAGACCGACATCGGCAAAGGCGAGGGTGAAAAAGACCAAAAAGAACGGGGTTAGCTTGCGTAAAGCTGCATACATAGAATCACCTTGGGGCTTGAGTTGACGGTTCAGGGGCGGAACCGGACGGCGTTTCTTCCGCCAGACCGGTGCCGCAGCAAAGCGGGCATTCCTCCACAGTGAGAAGGAAGCGGCTTTCGCCCTTGAAGGAATTGAGCTGGCCGCTGCCGCCGCAGGCAGGACAATGCGCGGTCGGCTTATTAGGGGCGGTTCGCGAACCGCCCTTACAGTTCGCCATTCCTGAGCTGCTCCAGCTCCTCCCAGCGGGCGTACAAGCGGGCGATCTCATGCGCCGCCGCTGCCTGCTCTTCCCAGTATTCAGCCAGCTTGGCCGGGTCAGCAACAAGTTCCGGCTCGTGCATCCGCGCTTCCAGCTCTTCCTGCCGGGTTTCAGCGGCGAGGATGTTTTCTTCCATCAGATCATACTCGCGCTGGTCTTTGTAGGAAAGTTTTTTCGCTGCTTTCTTGACATCAGGCGCAGCAGACGGCGTTTTCTTGCTGCTTGGCACTGGGCCTGCGTCTTCAGCAAGAGTGCGCAGCCACTGCGCATACTCAGCAAAGAAGGAAGCGTTGCCCTTGCCGTCAAAGCCGAGCACTTGGTCGCAGAGCCGGTCGAGCATGAAGCGGTCGTGGGTGACAAGAACCAATGCGCCGGGAAATTCGCTCAGACTTTCCTCCAGCACGTCCAAGGAGGGAATGTCGAGGTCGTTGGTCGGCTCGTCGAGGAGCAGCACGTCCGCAGGCTGGCGCATGAGGGCAGCAATAAGAATGCGGGCCTGCTCGCCGCCGGACAGCCGCGCTACCGGAGTTTCCAGCTGATCCGGGCGGAAGAGGAAGCGTTTCGCCCACGAGACAACGTGGATTGATCTGTCCTGATAGAGCACCGAATCGCCGTCCGGGGCCAAGGCACGGCGCAAGGTTTGCTGCTGATCAAGCTGCTGCCTGCGCTGATCAAAGTTGACAATGCGGAGTTTGTCTGCCACCTTAACCGTGCCGCTGTCCGGCTTGAGGCCGTCATTGCGGTCTGCGGCGGCGAGTATCTGCATCAGGGTGGATTTGCCGCAGCCATTACGCCCCAGCAAGCCCAGCCTTGTGCCGGGCGAAAGCGTCAGATCAAGATTGCTGAAGAGCTGTCTGCCCTCAAAGCTCTTGCTGATGCCAAGCGCAGTCAGCAGCTTTTTCGTTTTGCGCTCCGTGGCATCAAAGGCAATATCCACCTTGTCGACCCGGTTGCGGTTCTTCACCTCAACCAGATCGTCCTGAAGCTGATAGGCTGCGTCCTTACGGGCCTTAGCCTTGGTGCCTCTGGCTTTTGGCCCGCGACTGAGCCATTCATTCTCGCGCCGCACCTTGTTGGCTAACCGCTCCTCCTGCTCCTGCTGCTGCTCAAGAAAGGTTTCCCGCTGCTCCACAAAGGCGGAATAGTTGCCATTCACCTGCAAGGTGCCGTTCGGGTAGGCAGCAGACAGCTCAATCACCCGCCTGACCGTGTTCTCCAGAAAGCGGCGGTCGTGGCTGATCATCAGGAACGCGGCAGGGCTTTCCGGCAGAGAAGCGTTGAGCATCTTCTCCAGCCAGAGGATGCCTTCCAAATCAAGATGGTTGGTCGGCTCGTCCATCAGGAGCAGGTCGGGCCGGACAATCAGGGCGCGGCAGATGGCCAGCCGCTTGCGCCAGCCACCAGAGAGCAGCCTTGCCGGGCAGTCAGGATCAGTGAATTCAGCGCGGCTGAGAAGAGCCTGCGCCCGGCTTGTCCGCTCGGCAGGCTCCAAATGCTGGTCGTCAATTGCGGCGCAGAGGTTGTCCAGACAGCTCTTGTCTTCAGCAAACGCATCCTCCTGCGCAAGAAAGCTGCTGCGGACATGCTTCTGCCGGAAGATCTCGCCACTGTCCGGCTCAATCATACCGCTGATGATTTTCAGCAGCGTGGATTTGCCGGAGCCGTTCGGCCCGATCAGACCGATGCGGTCGCCCTCGCTGATGGAGAGATTGACTGAGGAAAAGAGCGTTTGCGCCCCAAAGGCTTTGCCGATGGTGCGGCAGGTGAGCAGGTCGGCCATGCGTCAGAGTTCCATTTCAGGATCAGCGGCCTGCGGACAGGAGCCAAGCCATTCGTAATAGGAAGAAGCAGAAAAGACATGCTGCCGGGCAGAGATATGCCCAGCAGCCGGGAGGCATTATAGCATGGCAGAGCAGCCGAGGCGAGTTTTTTGGGCAGGAGGCGGGTTTGGAGCGGCTACCTGCTGCCTATTATTGGTACACTTCGCGGCGATGGCCTATGGTGACCACAAGATCTCGCGCATTACCTGCGCAAAGGACACAGCTTCCTGCGGGCCAGCTTTGGCCGCGTATGCCAACATGTCGTTATATCTTCAAGTAGCTGCTCTCTTTCAGTCAGCCGCAGGACGAGGACAGTTATGCGGGTCTGCGCGGCATCAACAACATATTGCGGATAAACCATGCAGCATGAAAATGGCATCCCAAGGAAAAGCGCAGTTAATTGCATGGGGCGCTCTTTGCGCTTGGGCCAATTTTCCTCTTCAGTTCTTCGATCCCTTCCTTCATCTTTGCAATCTCACTGCTGTTTGATTCATTTGTTTTTTCCAGAAGTGCTGTTCTATTGGACAGATTGGTTATCATATCAGATACATCTTTATGGATACGTTCTTTTGCAGGCTGCTCGCATATGAATCCGTAGCCTTCCACTGTCGCATAACGTTTATTTTTTGAATCTTCCTCTCCTGCTGTACTGACGCGGAGCTGATTATTATAGGCATCGCTGAAGAGGAACGAGCAGAAGGCCAAGCCTGTTCCAGAGCACGCCTCAACTTCCACATATCCTCTCTGCCAAAATTCTTGGCCATTTCCATAGCTGATGTCTGGATCATCAGCGGGGTCGCTGTAGTATGATTTTGTCATGACAGGCTGCCATCCGGCGGCCAGCAGCATCTTTCTCGCCTCGTGATACTTCAGCTCAGTGATTGCGGGAAGGTTTGCGTGTTTAACGGGATAGCACGTATCATGCGCTGAAGCAGCCCTGCTGCCAGTCAAAATACAAATAAGTATTGCAGTCCAGACTCGTTTCATCATTCAATATCATGTTTGATTCTGATCAGACAGCTTCTTCCTGTTAATGGCCATTGTTGCAGCAATTGCAAATGGCAAAGCAGCCAAATAGAAGCCAAATAAATTGAGCAACGTGAACGGATTAAAGATCCAGTTTAAGTAATATTCAAATTCCGTGCATTCCCAGACAGCATCCAGCAAACCGGCGCAGTGTTCGCCGTCATACCCTCCATAAGCATACACAAAACTTTCTGCTGTATGCAATGCAAGAGGCAGCACGACAAAAGCGATCCAGACAATTATTTTTGATTTTTTAGCGGTCATTCTAAATGCAAAAAATGGTTCTTGGGCACTAAGGAACGTCAAGACTCTTTTTTATTTGTTCCGCAAGAAGATTGTTGATAATTTACATTGTTTTTTCAATTCCGATATTTTAGCCGCGCCACCACCAAGCCATAATTGAGGACAACATTGTCCTTTTACAGAGCATAACATTTTGAAAATAGACATCTTTCACATCTCGACAGCAATGGCAGCAGCCAAAGCCAATGCCTCCGCCCGGCTGCTGATGGTATGCTCCATCTGCGCCTCTTCGATTTTGTCCAAAATAACGCGGAAGAGCGGGCCAGGGACAAGATGCAGCTCAGTGATCAGATCGTTGCCCGTAATCAGCGGCGGCGCGGCCTGCACCGGCGCGACATGCTCCTGCTCAATGCGCAGCAACTGCACGAAAAGGCCGGAAACCTCCTCCTCAATGGCCTCCGGGCTGTCCTCGCCCTTGCCGGCCAAAGCATCGGCCATCGCCAGCAGGAAAAGACCGGGCAATTGACCGCCCGCATCCCGGATGAGACGCAGGCAGGCCCGCAGGGTCAGCTTGCCTTTGCGCTGATTGTTGGCAAGAAAGAAAGGCCGCATGTGCCCGGCGATCAGGCGGGCCGTGGCTTCGGTGTCCTCCCGCGAACGGCGCAGCCGCCGGGAAAAGGCGGTGAAGATGTCCGCGCCGCGCAGGTCGTGATTGTAAAAAGTGATCCGCCCGCCCTGCTCGTCCTCTTTCGTGCCGAAACAAACCGGCTTGCCGATGTCATGCAGCAAGGCCGCCCATTTCACCTGCACCAGCCGCTTGGGATTTTCGGCCAGATACGCTGCCATCACCGCGCTGCCTTCTTGAAAATAACCGGGAAAATCAGCAAGCACCAGCTCAATCTGACGTAAAGCCTCCATGCAATGCTCAAAGACATCAAGATGATGGCTGGCAGGCTGGGCCATGCCGACTCCAGCCCGCAGCTCCGGCAGGATTTCCCAAAGCAGGCCGCAATCGCGCAGACCAAGAAAGGCTGGATGCGCCCGGTCAGTGGCCATGATCGCGTCCAGCTCGTAAGCGATGCGCTCTTTCGCCACTTGGCTGATCAGCGGGCTGCGCTGCCGCACCTGCTCCAGCGTTTCTGACTCAATCGCAAAGCCAAGTGACGCGGCAAAGCGGAAAACCCGCAGCAGGCGCAACGGATCATCAAGCAGGCTTTGCGCGGAGATAACACGGATGCGCCGCTCGGCAAGATCGGTCAGGCCGCCGGTCGGATCAAGCACCGGCAATTCGGCACGACTGCGGTCATGGAGAACGTCATGCAGCGGCACCGCAAGGGCGTTGACGGTCAAATCACGGCGGCGCAGGTCGTCCTCAATGCAGGTCGTACCTTGCCGGAAGCCGGAGAAATCAAGCACCGCATTGTCCGGCGTGATGACAATGCGGAAGGTGCCTTCCTCGCGGCCCAGCTCGACGCAGGCCCCGCCGGTGAGCTGCCGCAGCCTCACGGCCCAGCGTTTCGGCTGCCCGGCAACTAAAAGATCAATATCGCCAGGCGGCCTGCGCAAGAGCAGGTCGCGCACCGCGCCGCCGACGAGATAAAGCTCACCGCCAAGCTCTTGCTGCACTGCGGCTAATTTTTTCAGCAGGCTGGGGGCTAAGAGATCTGCAAAGTCTGTCTTGTCAATGTTCCGCTTCATGCCGCCCAATATACCAGCACTTTGGCGGAATTTCATGCCCTTTTCCGAAGGCGCGGTATTTTCAGTTGCTCAAGCAGGGAAAGATGGTATAACAAGGCGAAGCGGAAGAAAAACTCAGTGGATGCGACAATGAGCAACAACTTTGATATAAAAAAGTATCTTCAGGCGCAGCGGCAGCTTGTCGAAGAGGCCCTGCGGCGGCATATGCTGGTGGCGGCAGGCGATTTTGCCGCCCATATTGAGACTATGCGCTACAGCCTCTTTGTCGGCGGCAAGCGCGTCCGGCCCATACTTTGTTTGGCCGCAGGCCGCTGCGTCAGCGACGCGACAAATCTGGACGAGCTGCTGCTGCCAGCGGCCTGCGCCTTGGAGTGCGTTCACACCTATTCGCTCATCCATGACGACCTGCCCGCGATGGACAACGATGATCTGCGCCGGGGCCAGTTGACCTGCCATAAAAAATTCGGCGAGGCGGAAGCGATTCTGGCAGGCGACGGCCTGCTGACCTACGCCTTCGAGCTGATCAGCAGCGAACGTTTTCCCGGCCCAAAGCCAGAACTGCGTCTGCGTCTGGCAGCAATTTTAGCCAAGGCCGCCGGGCCGCTCGGCATGGTTGGCGGCCAGTTCCTCGACATCGCCAGCGAGGAAAAACAGATTCCTTTCGAGCTGCTCCAGACCATCCACCGCTCCAAGACCGGCGCATTGATCACCGCCGCTGTGCAGATGGGCGCGGTCGGCGGCGGCGCGGACGAGGCGCAGTTGCAGGCCCTGACAGAATACGGCCAAGCGGTCGGCCTCGCCTTCCAGATTGCCGACGACCTGCTCGATGTTACCGCCTCCACCGCGCAACTTGGCAAAACTGCGGGGCATGATGCCGAGCAGGGCAAGGCCACCTATCCTGCCTTTTTCGGCATCGAGAAAAGCCGCGCTTTGGCTGATGAGGCGGCGGAACGGGCCGCAGCTGCGCTGGCCGATTTTGACGAGCGGGCCGAGCCGCTGCGGGCTTTGGCGCACTACATTGTCAGCCGGACGAACTGACACGCCCCTGCGCGACGCGAGGCCGACCTGCCCAGTCCGGCAGCACCTTGACCTGCTCATAAACGCCTTTGCGGCGCAATGCCGCCTCTGTCTCTGCGGCAATATCCGCGCCGATCTCCATGAACAGCCAGCCGCCGGGCCGCAGAAGCCGGGCGGCCTGCGCGCAGATCAGCTCAATGATTTCCATGCCGGACGCTCCGCCGGACAGGGCCAGATGCGGCTCCCAGTCACGCACCTCCGGCTGCAAATGAGGAATGTCGCCTGCCTTGATGTAGGGCGGGTTGCTGACGATAAGATCAAACAGCGGCTTAGGCGAAAAGGCGGCGAGCAGGTCGGCGCAGAGAAGATTGACGCAGTCTTCCAGCCCGCAGCGGCGGAGATTGGCTTGGGCCACGGCCAGCGCATCTAAGGAATAGTCTGAAGCCGTCACTTCCGCTTCAGGCAGCTCTTTTGCCAGCACCGCCGCAATCACCCCGCTGCCGGTGCAGAGGTCAAGGACTTGACGCGGACGGCTGTTTTCCTTGTTCAGTGTGGCGAGAGTATGTTCTAGCAGGAACTCGGTTTCCGGGCGGGGAATAAGGACAGCGGGGCTGACAAGGAAATCCATGCCCCAGAACTCGCAGCTGCCGATGATGTGCTGAAGCGGCTCGCGCTGGCAGCGGCGGGCAAGAAGGGCGTGCAACTGGGCGACCTGCTCCTTCGCCAGCGTCTCCTGCTGGCGGAGAAAGAGGCCGCTGCGGGACACGCCAAGGCAGTGCCGCAGGAGCAGCTCCGCCTCCAATGCGCTGTCTTCCACCCCGGCCTCGGCAAGGGCGGCGGCGGCATCCTTGAGCAGCTGGCGCATCTTCATAAGAGAACCAAGAATGACAGAAGGATAGCTTCATTCTGCTTCAACGATATCGCCGCCACTCTCGTGCTTCGGCTGGAGGCACGAGAGTGCCTCCGATTTTACCACTCTAGTGCCTCGAACGGAGTCACCAGCGTGCCTCGGCTGCGGCCACTCTCCTGACTCGCGTGCTGTCACTCTGGTGACTCGGCTGGAGGCACTCTGGTGCCTGTTCAGCCGGAATTGACAAGAGCGGTTTTCCTCCGGCCAAGTATGCCGCAGGGAAGATCAATCCAGCCCCTTGAGGGCCTCGGTCTGATAATGGGTGATGAGCGGCATGATCACTTCATCCAGCGCGCCGGACATGATCTGATCAATCTTGTAAACGGTCAGGCCGATGCGATGGTCCGTGACCCGGCCCTGCGGGAAATTGTAGGTGCGGATGCGCTCGCTGCGGTCGCCGCTGCCGATCTGGCCTTTGCGGTCGGCGGAAATCTTGTCATGCCGATCCTGCTCCATGCTGTCCAAAAGACGCGCCCGCAGGATTTGCAGGGCCTTGGCTTTGTTCTTGAGCTGCGAGCGTTCGTCCTGGCAGGTGACAACCAAGCCGGTGGGTAGATGCGTGATCCGCACCGCCGAGTCGGTGGTGTTGACCGACTGGCCGCCAGCACCAGATGAACGATACACATCAACTTTCAGCTCGTGCGGGGCAATGTTCAATTCCACCTCCTCTGCTTCCGGCAGAATGGCCACAGTCACCGCCGAGGTGTGGATGCGGCCCTGCGTCTCCGTCTCCGGCACCCGCTGCACCCGGTGCGTGCCCGACTCGTGCTTGAGTTTGGAATAGACATGTTGACCGGCAATCAGGGCGATCAATTCCTTGAAGCCGCCGATGCCGATGGGATTGGAACTCATCACCTCGACACGCCAGCCCTGCGTCTCCGCATAACGCGAATACATGCGAAAAAGGTCGGCGACAAAGAGCGCGGCCTCGTCGCCGCCCGTGCCAGCCCGGATTTCGAGGAAAATATTCTTTTTGTCATTCGGATCGGGCGGCAGGAGCATGATTCTGATCTCCCGCTCCAATTCCTCCTGCCGCCGGGTCAGCTCGTCCACCTCAGCCCGCGCCAGCTCGGCCAGCTCCGGGTCTTGATCAGCGTTGCGGAGCAGCTCGCGGCTGTCAACCAGATCCCGCCCGGCCTTCTCGTAGTCTTCATGCAAAGTGCAGAGCCGGGCCAACCGCGAATGATCACGCACCACCTCCTGATATTTCTTCTGATCCTGCACCAGCTCAGGTTCGGAGAGCTGCCGCTCCAAGGCGGAGAGCTTCTCGTGGATGTCGGCAAGGCGGTCAAACATGGATTCGGCGGCGCAAAGAAAAAGGAAGGGAGCTGGAGGGGGCGGAGCTGTCTGCATGACTGCGGCGGGCAGTCATGCAGCGCGGCGGCTCAGGCGGTCTTCTCGAAGTGCTTGGCGTATTTCTTCTTGAACTTCTCGATCCGGCCTGCGGTGTCGATCAGCTTCTGCTTGCCGGTGAAGAAGGGATGGCAGGCGGCGCAGATCTCCACTGTGAGCGATTCGTTGACGGAGCCGAGCGCGATCTCGTTGCCGCAGGCGCACTTGGCGGTGATTTTGTGATATTTGGGATGAATGTCCGGTTTCATGGTCTTTCGAGCCTCCGAATAAGGCCGCACTGAGCGGCGGGCAAAAGTAGCAGTTGACAGAATGGGCAATTATACCCGTTCCGCCCTGTTTGAAAAGCAAAAACTGGCGCAGGCCGCCGCCTCAGCTGTTCATGGAGGCGAAAAACTCGGCGTTGGTCTTGGTGTGCTTGATCTTGTCCATGAGGAATTCCATCGCGTCCGCCGGGTTCATCGAGGCGAGCAGCTTGCGCAGGATCCACATCCGGTTCAGGTCGCTTTCAGACAGGAGCAGGTCTTCCTTGCGGGTGCCGGACTTCTGGATGTTGATCGAGGGATAGATGCGGCGGTCCGAGAGCTTGCGATCCAGCACAATCTCCATGTTGCCGGTGCCTTTGAATTCCTCGAAGATCACGTCATCCATCTTGCTGCCGGTCTCGATCAAAGCAGTGGCGAGGATGGTCAGGCTGCCGCCTTCCTCGATGTTACGCGCCGAGCCGAAGAAGCGCTTGGGCCGGTGCAGAGCGTTGGCCTCCACGCCGCCGGAGAGGATCTTGCCCGAAGCCGGAGTGACGGTGTTGTAGGCGCGGGCCAGGCGGGTGATAGAGTCGAGCAAAATGACGACATCCTTGCGATGCTCAACCAAGCGGCGAGCCTTTTCAATCACCATCTCCGCCACTTGGATGTGCCGCTGCGGCGGCTCGTCAAAGGTCGAGCTGACCACCTCGGCATCCACGCCGCGCTGCATGTCCGTGACCTCCTCTGGCCGCTCGTCAATCAGGAGGACAATGAGGATGATCTCTGGGTGATTCTTGACAATCGAGCGGGCGATCTGCTGCATGAGCACGGTCTTGCCGGTGCGCGGCGGCGCGACGATCAAGCCGCGCTGGCCCTTGCCCAGCGGCGAGACGATGTTCATGATCCGGGTCGAGTAGTTGTCCGGCTCAGACTCCAAATTGATCGGCTCGTCTGGGTGCAGCGGGGTCAGGTTGACGAACAGGGTCTTGTCGTTGCACTTCTCAGGCGGATCGTGGTTGACGCTGTCCACTTTGAGCAGAGCGAAGTAGCGCTCGTTCTCTTTCGGTGCGCGCACCTCGCCTTCAATGGTGTCGCCGGTGCTCAGGTTCAGCCGCCGGATCTGCGAGGGGGAAACGTAGATGTCATCCGGGCCGGGCAGGTAGTTGTAGTCCGGTGCCCGGAGGAAGCCAAATCCGTCTTGCAGCACCTCCAGAACCCCGCTGCCCCGCAGCTTGCCGTCTTCGTCGGACTGCGATTTGAGGATGGCAAAGATCAGGTCCTGCTTGCGCATGGAGCTGTAGCCTTCAATCTTCAAATCGGCGGCCAAAGCGACCAGCTCTTTGATTTTTTTGTGTTTCAAATCATTGGGATTGATCATCAGGGGTTCCTTCCTCCTCAATGGGCAGGTGCGGTGAACAAGAAAAGAGTCCGGCAGCAGGGCCGGAACGGACAGTCAGCAGGCAATAGATGCGGAACGGCAAGGAATGGCAAAAAAATCGTCAGGAAGACGGTTTAAAAAGAGGCTGTTTGCAATCGGCTTGGCGGAATAAAAATGAAAGATTGACCCGGCAGGCGGCAGTCGGTGCTGCTGTGTTGCAGAACGGAATAAACAGAACGACAGGAATTGAACTGCTGCTGAACTTTATTGTTTTGGCGGGCCGCTGTCAAGATTTTTTCCCAGCAGCGGCGGAAAAAAACTGCGGCGGCCCAAGTCGTAGGATTGAGGCCATGCCGACTGATTTCCGGCTGGGCCTGAAACCGCCTCTTCCAGCAAATATTTCCCTGTTGACAAGGGCAGTTCCCGTGCGTATGCTGGCTGAAGGAATTCAAAAGGAGGCTGGCATGAATGCCGCATTGAACGTGCGCCCGAAATTCATTGTGGATGCGAAGGGACGGAAGAAGGCTGTGGTGATTCCCTTTGATGCCTACGAAAAACTGATGGAAGACTTGGCTGATCTGGCTGCCGCTGCTGAACGGCGGGAGGAAAAGACGCTTTCGCATGAGCAGCTGCTGAAGGAGCTGAAGGACGATGGCCTTCTTCCGGCTTGAATGGCGGGCATCTGCGGCAAAAGAGCTGCGGAAGATTGACCGGCAGATGATTCCCAGAATTGTGGAGGCGCAGAGCAACTGGCCTATGAGCCGCTGCCGCCTGGTGCCAAGAAACTTCAGGGCACCGAATTCATCTACCGCATCCGCGTGGGCGACTACCGGATTGTGTACGAAGTGGCAGAGGCGGATGCGTGTGTCACTATTGTCCGTGTCAGGCACAGGAAAGAAGTGTACCGGTGAGCAGGATAATATCAATCAGATAGGCGACAAGCATGGCATTAAATCAGGAGTACCACAAACTGTGGTTTGAGAGCTTTGTTTTGGAAAGCACGTCCGGGCATCGTGATGCAGTTGCGCTCAGACTGACCCGTGACCAGAGCCAGAATCTCCCCGAAGAAGTGGAAACCGAGTGTGACAATCGGTCGTTGGACCCAAGTGATCTCCTACTTGAATGCAGCAAAGACTTGCGTAGTAGTCATCCGCCAGGAACCAAATTCTTGTTTAAGGCTAAACTGACTGACCGAGAAGGAGAAAGACCCTTCTTCTACACGAACTACCACTGGAAGCCTGAAATAGTCGAGCCTTAAAGCACTATCCGGTCATGCGCAACGTTATGTGAATAAAGCACTGTAGGATGGGCAAGCGTCTTTTTGCTTGCCCATCAATTTAGCGGCCTGCCGCAACTGAACACAAGTGTTCTCCCACCCCGCTGAATTATCAATGAGATGATCAGCCAGCCGGGCTTTGTCCTCCAGTGGCATTTGCGCGGCAATGGCCCGCCGGGCCTGCTCTTCGCTGACCTGATCGCGCTCCATGATCCGCCGCAGACGCACGGCTTCGTCGGCATAAACAACCACGATCTGGCTGACGCTGTCCTGCCAGCCCGCCTCGAAGAGCAGGGGGATTTCCGCCAGCACCAGCGGCGCATTGAGTCGGGTCGCCTGCGCTGCCATTGCCTGTTTGGCCAAGGGATGCAGCAGCCCGTCCACCTGCTGGCGCAAGGCGGCATCCGCAAAGATGGCCTCGCGCAGCTTGGGCCGGTTCAACTCGCCAGCAGCGGTGAAGAAATCACGCCCCAGAGCCTGCCGCAAAGCCTGCCAGCCCGGCATTTCTGGCAGGAGCAGCGCACGGCAGATTTGATCGAGATCAAGCAGCGGCCAGCCGCCTAAGTCAGCGAGATAACGGCAGGCGCGGCTCTTGCCGGAACCAATGCCGCCGGTGATGCCGATCAGCTCAGGCAAGGCGGAACTGCTCCCGCAGGAGGGCAAGTGCGGCTTCGATGTCTGGCCAAAGCGGCGCGGTGAAATGGCAAGCCTGACCACTTGCTGGATGGACAAAACGGAGCTGAGAAGCGTGAAGGAGCTGGCGGTCAGCCTGCACGGTCTGGCTTTTGCCGCCGTAGAGCGCATCGCCGAGCACCGGTGCGCCGATGGAGGACATATGCACCCGGATCTGATGGGTGCGTCCGGTTTCTATCCCGATTTCCGCGAAGCAGCAGCTGTTGCGGAAGCGTTCCAATATCCGCCAGTTCGTCACCGCATGACGGCCATCGTGCTGCCGCACCGCCATTTTCTGCCGGTTGACCGGATGCCTGCCGATGGGCGCGTCAATCCGGCCAGTGTCGGCAGCCGGACTGCGCAGAAGCAGGGCGTGGTAGGTTTTGTGGATTTGCCGTTCCTTGAAGGCGGCGGCAAGCAGGCGGTGCATGGCCTCGGTGCGGGCGGCGAGCATGATGCCGGAGGTGTCCTTGTCGAGACGATGGACAAGACCGGGCCGCTCGCCGTCGAGCAGCTCCAGCTCGCCGTAGCGGTGGAGCAGGCCATTGACTAAGGTGCCGTCGCTGTGACCGGCTGCGGGATGGACAACCAAACCCGGCGGCTTGCTGATCACCGCCAGCTGCTCGTCTTCATGAATGATATGGAAATCAACCGGCTGCGGCTGTAGACGGTTTGTTATGGCAGGGACTGCGGGCACTGCAACAGCGACGCTATCGCCAGCCCGCAGCTTGCAGCCCGGCTTGACTGCCTCGCCGTTGACCAGCACAGAACCCGTGCGGATCAGCCGGTCAAGACTGGAACGGCTTTGCTCCGGCAGCTGCCGGACTAAATAATGATCCAGCCGCAGCCCAGCTTCCTGCGGCTGCACCAGAAAGGACGCGGCGTTGTTCAGGCGAACATCTCCTCCAGCTGCTGCTCGACCATCTCCTCGTCCATCTGCCGGGCCACGGACAGCTCGCGGATCAGCAGGGTCTTGGCTGTGTCCATCATCTTCCGCTCGCCGTAGGACAGTTCCTTGTCGCCCTTGAGCACCAGCAGGTCACGCAGCACCACCGCCACCTCAAAGGCGGAGCCGGTTTTAATTTTGTCCATGTAATCGCGGTAGCGGCGGTTCCACGTCTGGGTGCTGATTTTGCCTTCCCGGTCGCGGAGGATGTCCTCCACCTGCTTGACCTCGTTCTGGCTGATCACCGGTCGCAGCCCGACAGTGCGGCTGCTGCTGGTCGGGATCATGATGGTCATGCCGCTTTCCAGCAGCTTGAGAACGTAGAAGGTCTGGTCTATGCCGCCGACCTTCTGCACGCTGATGGTTTCAATCTGGCCGACCCCGTGGGAGGGATAAACGGCCATGTCGCCTGCTGCGAAACTCTTGTTTTCCTTGACTTCGCTCATGATGCCTCCGGCTGACCGCATTGTGCAGACACATTCAACTGCTCAGGGTCAGAACAGTAACATATTTTTTCACTTCTGGCAAATCAAGGAATTTGAAGATGTGCATCAGGGCCGCTGCTGCTCGGCAGTCCGGCCATTGATCTGGCTCATGCAGCGTTCCACGCCCTGGCTGACGAACAGCTCCGCCGCCTCTTGGATCAGCGGCAGGCGGCTGTTGAACAGCTCCAGCTCCTCGCCGCTGAAGGCGGAGAGCACGTAGCGGTCCACCGGCATTCCTTGGCCCTGCTCGTTGCGCGGCGGACGGCCTATGCCAATTTTCAGGCGGGCGAAATCCGAGCTGCCAAGATGCTGCATGAGCGAGCGGATGCCGTTGTGGCCGCCTGCGCCGCCTTTGGCCGCGACCTTGATTTTTCCGGCAGGCAGATCAAGGTCATCATGCAGGACAAGAATGCCTTCCGGCCCGATGCGGTGGAACTCGGCAAAGCGGGCCACGGACTCGCCGGAGCGGTTCATGTAAGTCTGCGGCTTGACGAGAAAGACCTTTTGGCTGCCCAGCCGCCCGCTGCCGCAGATGCCCTGCCATTTCTCGCTGGTCAGCGGCCAGCCGTGCTGATCAGCAAGATAATCCAGCGCAAGAAAGCCTGCGTTGTGCCGGGTCAGCTCATATTCCGGGCCGGGATTGCCCAAGCCGACGATCAAATATCCGCTTGTCATTTGTCCATAAATAAAAAAACCGGAAGAAAATCTTCCGGTTCAATAACGAGGTAGGGGCGGTTCGCGAACCGCCCCTACAGAATTTGGCTTACAGCACCAACGCGCAGACCTGCGACGGAGCATCCATCAGCTCCACCTTGGCAGGCAGGCTGAGGTCAGCGCAGGTCAGTCCTGCGCCGCCCTTGTCCAGCGCGGTGATGTCAGCAACGATCTCGTCCGGGATGTCCAACGGGCAGCCGCGCAGCACCACGCTCTGTTTCAGCACGGACAGCTCGCCGCCGAACTCCACGCCTTTGGCCACGCCGGTCAGGCGCAGCGGCACAGGGCGGCTCACCGGTTTGTCCAGCTCAATCTCCAAGAAATCCACATGCAGCACCTGCTCGATGGTCGGCGCCTTCTGGATTTCCTGCACCACAGCATGACGCTCGGCCTTCTCGTCGCCCTCGATTTTCAAGGTGACTACAGCGTTGCGGCCATGGATGAAGAGCAGATCTTTATACAGAGCTGCCGCGTCAAACTCGACCGGCATGGCTGCCTGGCCCTTGCCATAGACCACCGCCGGAGTCTTCTTGGCTGCCCGCATCCGTCCGCATTCACCTTTGCCAAAAGCCGTCCGTTTGGCGGCTGACATGTTCACTTGCAGCATAATGTTCTCCCTTTCATCCAGAAAGTATCAAGAAAAAAGGCGGCAGAGCGGGTAATCAGCTCCTGCCGACGTTTTTCAGCAAAATTCAGAAATATTACACAAAAAGGTAGCTGACCGAATCTTCGGAATGGATGCGGCTGATCGCCTCGCCCAACAGCTCGCCCACGGACAGCACCACGATGCGGTCGCAGCGTTCGGTCTTGCCGCGCATGGGGATGGAGTTCGTCACCACCAGCGACTTGATTTCCGAGGCGTTGAGCCGGTCAATGGCCGGGCCGGAGAGCACGGCGTGCGAACAGCAGGCGTGGACTTCTTTTGCCCCGCACTCCTTCAGTTTGGCCGCCGCGCCGCAGAGGGTGCCGGCGGTGTCCACCATGTCGTCAAGAAGAATGGCGGTACGGCCCTGCACGTTGCCGATGACATTCATCGCCTCGCACTCGTTGGCCCGCTCGCGCCGTTTGTCAATGATGGCCAAGTCGGCGTTGAGGCGTTTGGCAAAGGCGCGGGTGCGCTCTACACCGCCCGCGTCTGGCGAGACCATGACCACATCGTCGTCAATATTCTTGCGGATGTATTCCAACATCACCGGCGCGGAATAGAGATGATCCACCGGAATGTTGAAGAAGCCCTGAATCTGTCCGGCATGAAGATCCATGCACAGGGCGCGCCGTGTGCCTACAGCCATCAGCATTTCCGCCACCGCCTTGGCCGTGATCGGCACACGCGGTTTCGTCTTGCGATCCTGCCGGGCGTAGCCGTAATAAGGCATGACTGCGGTAATCCGCCGCGCCGAAGCCCGGCGGAGCGCGTCAACCATGATCAGCAGCTCCATCAGGTTGTCGTTGACCGGCGTGCAGGTCGGCTGAATGACAAAAACATCTGTACCGCGCACGTTCTCGCCGATCTCCACCGAAATCTCGCCGTCGCTGAACTTTTTCACTTCCGCGCTGGAGAGCGGAATGTCGAGATAGTTGCAGATTTCCCGCGCGATTTCCGGATTGGCGTTGCCGGTGAAGATCTTCATTACGTTGGGCATTTCAGAATCTCACATGGTTCTGGCAGAAAATGGCTGGGGCGGGAGGATTCGAACCCCCGAATGCAAGGATCAAAACCTTGTGTCTTACCGCTTGACGACACCCCAGTCCTGCATCAATTTCTGCACAGCAAATTCGCTGTGGACAGCCTTAAGTCAGCGGAGCGGCCAGATAAGCCTGTCCGTATTCTTGTCGCAATTCTCGCAGGCAGGATTCCGCCTGCGCTTCTGTTCCGGCGGCGAAGAGGCCGAAGACGGTCGAGCCGGAGCCGGACATCATCGCCCCTGCCGCGCCTGCGGCTAAAAGCCGCGCCTTCAGCTCGCCGATCACGCTGTGCTTTTCCGCTGTGACCGGTTCAAGGTCGTTCAGCAGGTCGGAAGGCAAAAAAGCCTGCTGCCGCCGCAGAGGGAGACCGGATTCGCTTGAAAAATTCAAGAGATTAAACTTTTTCCCTGCCGCTGTCAATGCAATTCTCCCGGCGGTCTGCGAAAAAGTTTCGTAGGCCCATTTGGTCGAAACCGCGATGCCCGGATTGACTAAGAGCACGATGAAACGGCGCAGCGGCGCGGCAGGCTCCAGCTGCTCGCCGATGCCGCCCGACCAAGCCGCCGGATAATCATAAACAAAGAAGGGCACGTCCGCGCCGAGCCGCAGGCCCATCGCCGCCAGCTCTTCAGTTGTGCGGCCTGCGCCGGTGAGCTGATTCAGCCCTGTCAGCACCGCCGCCGCGTCGCTGGAGCCGCCGCCCAAGCCAGCGGCCAGCGGAATGCGCTTGCGCAGGATAATATGCAGTCCTTGTCCGTTCTTACCGGTTTGATTGAGAAAAAGCCGTGCGGCACGGAAAACAATGTTGCCTTCATTTTCCGGCAGATCAGCGTCTTGACAGATCAGCCGGATGCCCGGCTCATCAGCCAGCGACAGCTCCAGCTCATCATGCAGCTCAACCTTCTGCATGAGCGTATCCAACTCATGATAGCCGTCAGACCGCCTGCCGAGGATTTTCAAATACAGATTAATTTTGGCCGGAGCGCGGAGCGTGAGGACGTGCCGGAAGCAAGGCTGACTTGGCGGCGGTGTCGTGCAAAGCAAGGCTGTGACGGGGGTGAAAAGAAGGCGTCCTGCCCCTTGTCCGGGGCAGGAGGGCGGGTTATTTGCCGTTGTTGATCTTGCTGCGGAGGATGCCGGAGGGCTTGAACGTAACCACCCGGCGGGCATCAAGAATCAGCTCGTCGCCAGTCTGCGGATTGCGCCCGCGTCTCGGTTTTTTGTCCTTCACGTTGAACTTGCCGAAGCCGCTGAGGAGCAGATCCTCGCCCTTGATCAAGGATTCCTTGACGAGCTGGATGAAGGTCTCCACCGATTCGGCGGCCTGCGTCTTGGTCAGGCCGGGATGCTTCTTGTAAACCGCTTGAATGAGATTTGCCTTGGTCAGGGTCATTTCGTATACCTCCATATTATGGCCTTGTGCGGAATAGTCATTCCAACCTACTCTAACTATAAGAAAAAATAAAGGCCCTGTCAATAATTATCATTATTGTTGCCTTTTTTGAGCCGCCATCAGATGGCATCGGCCATGGTGAAGATCGGCAGGTACATGGCCACAACCAAGCCGCCGATCATGCCGCCGAGGAAGACCATCATGAACGGCTCGATCATCGCGGTGAGGTTCTCTACTGCCTGATCGACCTCCTCGTCGTAGAAGTCGGCGATTTTAGACAGCATGGCATCCAGCGCGCCGACGGACTCGCCGACATTGATCATCTGCACCACCATGTTCGGGAACACGCCGGACTCCTCCAGCGGCTCGGCAATCGGACGGCCTTCAGCAATGGAGCTGGCGACATGAAAAACCGCCTGCTCGATGACCTTGTTGCCGGCGGTCTTGGCCACCACTTGCAGTGCGTCCAAGATTGGCACGCCGCTCTCCAGCATGGTGCTGAGGGTGCGGGTGAATTTGGCCACAGCCACCTTGCGGATCAGCGGGCCAAAGACCGGCGCATGGAGCAGCAAGCCGTCTATTTTTATCCGCCCGCCCTCGGTGTTGTAATATTTTTTGAAAATAATGACAGCAACCCAGACGGCACCAATGATGTAAAGAAAATTCGCTTTGGCGAACTCACTCATGTCAACGACTATCTGAGTCGGCGTGGGCAATGCGCCGCCCATGCTGGCGAACATCTCTTGAAAAACCGGGATGACGAAGATGAGGATGACCGCCAAGATAAGAATTGAAATGCCGAGACAGATCACCGGGTAGGTCATGGCTCCCTTGATTTTCTTCTGCAAGGCCATTGACTTTTCTTTGAATGCCGCAAGCCTGGAAAGAATGGTGTCCAAAATGCCGCCCACCTCGCCCGCCTCAATCATGTTGGCGAAAAGCGAATCGAATATTTTCGGATGCTTGCGCATGCTGTCCGCCAGCGTCAGGCCGGTTTCGACATCGTTGAGCATTTCGGTCAATGCCCGCTTGAAAGTGGGATTGTCCTGCTGCTTGGAGAGAATTTGCAGGCTCTGCACCAAGGGCAGGCCTGCGTCAATCATCGTGGACATTTGGCGGACAAAGATGACAATGTCCTTGCCCGTGACCTTGGGCTGAAGGAAGGCCACGTTGGCTAACATGTCCTTGGGCTTTTCCTTCACCGTCGGGTTCTGGATGCGCAGGCGCTTGAGCTGGGCCAGCACCCCTGCCTCGTTGACCGCTTCTATCTCGCCCTTGATCTTGTTGCCAAGGGAATTTTTTCCTTTCCAGACGTAAACAGGCATCGCTCAGACCCCACAGTGATATTTTTCAGCCGGAAACACCGTATAAACAGTTGACAGCGGGCGCAATACCATTTATAAAATGGCAGCTTGGCGCAACCAGTTTCATTGTATGCAAGATTTCTTTCCAGTTCAAGGAAAACATCATATTTTTTCAGGAGGTTCGCAGAATGCAGACCAGCAGCGCAGGAAAATACAGCTCCGGCGGCTTTCAGCCGATCATTGACAAGTGCAGCGGCTGCGACCGCGTTGTTGCCGAAAACAGCAGCCAGTACTGCGGCACCTTCATGCAGCCCTCGGCAAAATGGCGGCTGGGTTTCTGCAACTTGGCCACCCATGCCAAGCCGGAAATCAAAATAGTCACCATAAAAGTCAACCCGCTGAAAGCGGCCAAGCGCGCTTCGGCCCGCAAAAAGTAGTCCCTGTCACGTTTCAGGCGGCGGGTCTTGGCTGCGCCAGCGCAAGACCCCGTCTGCTCCGCCCTTCCCGTTGTTCTTGTTACGTTGACGTTCCTGTTCCATTGCGTCAAGGCGGTTGAGCGGAGCGAAATCAGCTGCCTTCGGCTCCGCTCAGGCAGCTGATTTCGCTCCGGCGGCTCATTGCTCCTGCGACACCAGTCAGCTCATTACTATTTTCTTCCCACCCCGACGTAGCGGAAGCCAGCTGCCTTCATTGCCGCAGGTTCATAGACATTGCGCAGATCGATGAAGACTGGCTGCCGCAACGCCTTTTTCAGCCGCTCCAGATCAAGGGCGCGGTACTGATTCCACTCAGTCATCAGCACTGCCGCGTCCGCGCCTTCGCAGGCGGCGTAAGCGTTTTCCGCATAGTCCACGCCTTCGGGCAGATATTTCCGCGCCTCCTCCATGCCTTTCGGGTCATGCGCCCGGATTGTCGCGCCTTTTTCCAGCAGGGCTGGGAGAATGCTGATTGCGGGCGCGTCGCGCATGTCGTCGGTCTCCGGCTTGAAGGTCAGGCCGAGCACGGCGATGACCTTGCCCGCTTCCGAGCCACCCATTGCGTCGCGGATTTTTTTGACCATCCGCGCTTTCTGCGCCGCGTTCACCTCCACCGCCGCCTCGACGATGCGCAGGCTTTCGCCGTATTCCTGCACCAGACGCATCAGGGCGAGTGTGTCTTTGGGGAAGCAGGAACCGCCGTAGCCAGGGCCGGGATGAAGGAATTTGCTGCCGATCCGGCCATCCATGCCGATGCCCTTGGCCAGCGCGGCCACATCCGCGCCCACCGCTTCGCAGACTGAGGCGATTTCGTTGATGAAGCTGATCTTCACCGCCAAGAAGGCGTTGGCCGCGTATTTGATCAGCTCGGCAGTCTCAATGCTTGTGCTGACGATCGGCGTTTCGCGCAGATAGAGCGGCTTGTAGATTTCGCGCAGCAGCAGCTCCGAGCGTTCCGAATCCACGCCGATCACCACCCGGTCCGGGCGCATGAAGTCGGCGATGGCCGCGCCTTCGCGCAGAAATTCCGGGTTGGAGGCCACATCAAAATCCGCCTGCGGATTGGCCTCGCGGACGATGCGGGCCACTTGGCGGGCAGTGCCCACTGGAACCGTGCTTTTGTCGATAATCACGGTGTAACCGCGCAGGCAGGGGGCGATTTCCTTGGCTGCCGCGTAGATGTAGCTGAGGTCCGCGTAGCCGTCGCCGCGCCGGGAAGAGGGCGTGCCGACGGCGATGAAAACCGCCTCCGCCTCTGGCACCGCATCGTCCAGTTTGGTGGTGAAGCGCAGCCGCCCTTCGGCCACGTTTTTGGCCACCATCACATCCAAGCCCGGCTCGTAGATCGGAATCTGCCCCTGCCGCAGGCGGACGATCTTCTCCTCAATTTTGTCCACGCAGACCACGTCATGGCCGAACTCCGCCAAGCAGGTGCCAGTGACAAGGCCGACATAGCCGGTGCCGATCATTGCTATTTTCATTTTTTCCCTTTTATATTTCGATATCCTGAGATAAATTTATTGGTCTTTCGCCGAAAAGTGTCGTGCCGATTCTGACCATCGTCGCGCCTTCCTCGACAGCGACGCGGAAATCTCCTGACAGGCCCATGGACAATGCAACCGCCTCATTGTCATGAAACAAACTCTCTTCAGCCAAGTGCAAGGAGAGCTGCTTGAGCGAACGGAACCACGGGCGGCTTGCTTCCGGCTCACGGCCCAGCGGCGGCATGGTCATCAGGCCCCGGACGCGCAGGCTGGCCAGCGGTCGCATAGCCCGGAGCAGCTCTTCGGCCTGCTCCGGCAGCACGCCGGATTTCTGCGGCTCGCGGCCCACATTGACCTGCACCAGCACGTCTAACTGTTTGCCGAGCTGCGCCGCGTGCTTGTCCAAGGCGGCGGCCAGCTTCAGCCGGTCAACAGTCTGAATGACTTGGAACAGCGACGCGGCGGCGGCGGCCTTATTGCTCTGCAAATGGCCGATGAAATGCCATTCCAAGGCAGGATCAAGCTGGCTGATCTTGCCTGCCGCCTCTTGCAGGTAATTTTCGCCAAAGACTGTCTGGCCGCAGGCTTGCGCTGCAGCCACGCCCGCCGCAGGCACGTGCTTGGACACCGCCATGATCTTGATTGCGTCAGGATTTCTGCCGCAGGCCAAGGCGGCAGCGCGGACAGCGGCGCGCACCTGTTCAAGATTGTCGCAGATCATGCTGGCAAAGCAAAGAGTTTTTCCGCATTGCGGCTGGTCTGGTCAGCGATTTCCGCCAAGGAAACGCCGTGCAGCGCGGCCACGGCGGCGGCAGTGTGGAGCATATGCTCCGGGCGGCAGCATCTGCCCCGGAACGGCACCGGCGCAAGAAACGGCCCATCGGTTTCCAGCAGCAGCCGGTCAAGCGGCAGGCCGCGCACAACCTCGCGCAGGCTTTCGGCCTTGGGGAAAGTGACAATGCCGGGAATGGAGAGATAAAAGCCCAGCTCCAGCACCTGCTCGGCCAGCTCGCGGCTGCCGGTAAAGCAATGCATCACCCCGCCGCGCGGGAAAGGCCCTTTCTCCCGCAGCAGGCGCAGACAGTCCTCGTGCGCGTCGCGGTCGTGGATGATCAGCGGCAGGCGCAGCTCCTTGGCCAGCTCAAGCTGGCGGGCGAAAACGCGCAGCTGCGCCGCTTTGGCCGAATAATTCTTGGCGTAATCAAGGCCTATTTCGCCGAAGCCGACCACCTTGGGCGCGGCGGCCAGCTCGCGCAGATGGCGGAACGTCGCCTCGTCCCCGGCCTTGTCGGCATCATGAGGATGGATGCCCACTGCCGCGTAAACGCCCTCATGCTCGGCGGCCAATTCCACCGCCCGGCGCGAGCTGGCCAGATCAATGCCGATGGTGATGATCTTGGTCACGCCGCAGCGGTTTGCGGCGGCGATGACTTTAGCCAAATCGGCCTGATACTCGGACATGTCGAGATGGCAGTGGGTGTCAACCAAGCGGCAGCCGTGTGGCAGCGCGGGCAGGGCAGTCGTGTTCATCAGATCAGTTGAGATGATATTGTTCGCTCAAGTTGCCGGACAGGAGCGATGCGTGTCCTCTCCCCGGCGGGCAACAAAATACAACGGATGATAGCTCAGGGCAACCCCGCCGTCGTCAGCACTGAAACGGCGGCGGTATTCGGCGCAGAACTGCTCCAGCCGTGAGCGGCTCCACAGGCTGCGGCTGAGGGCGTTGACTCCGGTCTGACGCAGGTGGCGGAGCACGTCCTGCGGGCTGGCGAAACGCAGCGTCACTGTTTCATGGCTGCTGTGGAGCAGGGTGAAATGACGGCGGAGACTGGCGGCGATTTCCGTCAAGCTGCGGTAGCGCAGGCCAATGCCGGTCAGGGCGCGGATTTCGCGCAGATTCTCCGGCCCATACAGGGAGAAGGCCAGCAGGCCGCCGGGACGCAGACAGGCCGCCAATTTGACCAGCAGGCCGTCCAGATCGTGAAGCCAGTGAAAGGTGGAGGCGGAAAGAACGAGATCCAGACCGCCAAGCAGGGGCAGCACCTCGATGTCGCCGGACAGCAGCCGCACTGCCGGACTGAAGGCGGGCAGGTCAAGGCGGCTGGCAAAATCCGGGACCAGATCGTTCAAGATCAGCTCGCGGATGCCGCTGAACCGTCCGATCAGACTCCGGGTGAGCAGCCCGGTGCCGCAGCCGATCTCCAACACCTGCTGCGGCGGTCTGACGCAGTGCTGCGCCAGCAGATCAAGCAGCCGCTCGGCGGTGCGACGCTGAATTACAGCCTGCTGTTCGTAGCTGGCCGCAGCCCGCCGGAACTGCTGGCGCAGCAGGTCTTTGTCAACGAGAGCAGGCGAGACAGAGCAGAGGCTGGAGCCAGCCTCTGCGTGGGAAGAAAAACACATTCAGCGGAGCTGGTGAAGGAGCCAGAGAGAGGAGTTCAGCGTTCTGCCTTGAATTTTTTCGCTAAGGGAGCCAGGGGTGATGACGGCCTTTTCTTTGTCGGCCCCTTCCATGAGCAGCTGCCAGCCTTTACTGAACAGAGGCGGCAGGGCAAAAACAGACGGCCTTTTTCGGGAGCCTGCGTCGATCAGCACAGCATGTATATCCGGCAGTTCCCTCAAATTTTTGTCCAAATGCGAGGCCAGCAGCTCGGTCAGACCTGATTCATCCGGCTTCTGGATCAGGTGTGCGGCATAGAGCACGTTCATCGGGTTGAGCGGCTGCGCTGCCAGCAGACTTTTCAGGCCGGGTTCAGTCAGGATTTTTCGCCCATGCAGCAGGCCGAGGCGGAGCAGCTCAGTCTGCCGCGCCGCCGGACTGGCCGGATCAAAGCCTTTGCCGATTTCCGCCATCAGCACAGCGGCCTCCGGCAGCGCGGCCCGCACCGCATCCACTCCGGGCTGCCACGATTGCTCCGCCACAGCGAAGACTTGGGTCTGCCAGCCCGCCAAAGTTTGGACAAAAATTTCATAGACCTCGCCTGGCTCATCCTCCACCCGCAGACGGTAGAGACCGGGATCCAGCTCAAGATGCAAGGCGCAGAACCGGCTCTCCGCAGCACAGATGCCATGCGCCGCCTCTGCCAGCAGCTCGCCGTGTATATCATGCAGCGACACGCCCAGCCATGGCCGGGCCGCCTCGTCGCTCAAGCCCCGGAGACAGAGGAACAGCTGGCTGCCGCTGCCGGTTTTGAAGGGAGCGTGTTTAGCGCGAGACAGCTCCTGCGCCGCCGCGCCGTGCTCCTCCCTCCACGTCAACGTTTGCGCCAGCGGCGCGGGCGAGGCGAACTGCACGGGCGGGCCGTCAAAAATTTGGCTCCGCGCTCCAGAGGCAACCTCGATCAGGCTGTCCGTCTGCACTTGGCCGACCCGGAAGCGGGCCTTGTAGAGGCCGGGCGCGACCGCCGCCTCGGCCCTGCCGATGCCGCTGGCGATCAGCTGAAAACGGCTGTCAGCGAGAAAGACTTCGGTCAGGCTGTCCGCCGCCCTGACACTCAGGGCGCCGGTCTGCTTAGACGGTGATTTGCTCATTGCCGGGCACCTCGAATATTTTCTGGCGGCCTGTGCCGCCCACCGCGATTTTATACAGACCTGGCTCCAGCTCCAGCGTCACCGCCGCCGTGCCTGCCGCTTCCTGCCTGATTTCCTTGAAATTGCCGTCGAAAAGCACCAGCCGCTCCGCGCCGCTGTAGGGTTGCAGGCTGACCCGGACTTCCGCCGCGCCCGCTGTCTTCCGTTTGAAAAAGGTGATATCCCGGCTGGAGTCGAGCCGGATTTCCGGCGGCTCTGCCTCTGAATTTCCGGCAAAGCGGGCGATGCTGTTGTGAATATGATTTTTCAAAGCCTGCCCGGTGACTGCGCCCTGAATCGGGCGGGCGTTCCGCAGCGCGTCGAGCATAGTCCGGGTGAAGATGCCCGCGTTGATGCCGTCCTCAAAGGGCCGCTCGCGGGCTTCCCGGCCCCGGCCCACGGCGAAGGCGTAAAAATATTTCATCTGATCGGCGTTGAAGTGGCCTTGACTGACCGTATATTGCGGCTCCCGGATCTGATACGGCACATTGACCGTGCGGCAGCAGTCCATGATCAGCACCAGCTCGTCAAAGACCGCGTGGCGGCGCAGCCATTCGACGTAGTCAGTGACCGCGATGTGCCAAGGAAACATCCGCTTGGCATTGGCGGCGTAGAGCGCCGTGCGGCTCATGTCGCCAGGATCGCCGAAGCCGTGGCCTGCCGCGAAGATGTACAGCCGTTCGCCCTCTTTTTTGCCGTCGTAGTAATCGGCGATGAACGGCTCAAAAAGTGCCTCGACCTGGTTCGGCGTGGGGCTGCCTGACTGCGCGGGAAAATCAGTCGAGAGCATCCGCCTGATGTTGGATCCGGGCAGGTTGCCGCCTGCCGGGTCACGGAGCCAGGCATCAAATTCCAGAGCATCATTGACCGGCCCTTTGAGAGATTCCAAGCCGGGATAGTCGTTGATGCCGATGACAATGGCGTGATGTTTTTTCTTCTTGTCGGGCATCATCCGGCACCTGTGCCTGAAGTTGATCATGAAAAAAAGGCCCGCGCAGACAGAGCGGGCCTGCCCATTCTCAGCTGTTGGCCAGATTGATCAGGCGGGCGACCACGTCCGCCTGCGGCACGCCGGAGCCGCCTCCCTGCGCCTGGCTGCCCTTGGGCGGGGTCCAGAGGAAGTCAGGATGCGCCTTGCTCCGCCACTCGCCGCCGATGATCTTGCCGGAGATGTCCAGCTCCAGATCGTAGAGATAGCGGACCTCCTGCACCGCGTCGCTGCCGGGGCTGTCGGTCATGCTGTGGCTGGGGGCAGTCTCGACGGTGTAGGAAACGTACATTTCTATGCCGATGACGCTCGCGGTCTGGCTGCTGCGGTAGCGGGCGAACTTGTCGTTGGTGAAGCTCGCGCGGGGCACGGCGGCGGCGGCGATCGCGCTCTGATACGTCATGCTTTTCGGGTTGAAATGGTAATAGCGGTAGCCGACCACAGGCTGATTCCAGACCTGATAGTCAAAAGTGACATCCATGACCATGCTCCGCCTGGACGCGCCGAGCTGATTGACCACGGCCAGATGCCAAGTGCCGGGGTTGGTGTCAAAGCAGTCCTGCGCGATCACCCGGCCAATTTCGTCCCGCTCCGGGTTGGGGACGTTGCAGCGGCCGCCGATGAACCTGACGCTGGGGCTGGCCTTGGCCCAGAGCAGCGAAGCCAGGGCTTTGATGTCTGAAGGATAGAAGGTGAGCTGCGTTCTGCCGTCCGCAGCCGTCAGAGTGACAGCCTTGGCCGGGCGCGGCGCCATGTAGCTGGCCGGCGCCCAGCCATGGCAGATGCCCATCCATGTCTCGACATGACCGTACTGCTGCTGATACCGCTCGCCGTCCGCCCACATCTGCCGGGTCAGACTGAAGCTGCTGTCGCCGATCAGAATATCGTACTTCTCCGAAGGCGAGAGCTGATTGACAGCCGCCGCGCTGCCGCTGCTGAGAATGCCTGAGGCTGGGCGGCTCTGCACGTAGCTGTAATTTTCCTGCCAGTCTTGGGAATGGGGGAAGCCGGGATCGGCGTAGCGTTTGCCAAGGCAGCCGAGATACAGGCCCCAGTAGTCGTCCGACCACGGCGTGACGCTCAGACGCGCCCGCATCAAGCCGCTGGCCTGCATGCTTTGCAGGCTGGTGTGGACATAGCTGTCCACCAGATTGCGGGCCTGATCATTGGAGGCGATGGCGGCGCGGGTCGCCCGCTCCTCCTCGTCGCTGTCCAAAAGGGTGCGCAGCTCGTCGCGGGCGCCGACATAAGCTTTGCTCTCCAGCGCCTCCGGGCTGAAAAGAGGCAGCGCCTCAGGTGTCGCGCCTTGCTGCTCTGTCCGCTTCAGCGGCAGGCGGTCCATGAACTCCGCCGGCTCGTTCTCAAAGGCCTCCAGATCAGCCCGCAGAGCCTGCTCCTGCTCCGCGCTGACCTCCAGCTGTCCGTCGTCGGCATTGCTGTCTTCCGCCTTGTCCTCTCCGTCCGCAGCAGGCGCAGCCGCCGCTTCATGGCTGTGCCCGTGCTCCTGATCATGCTCGTGATTATGCGCATGGTCGTGGCCGTGGGCATGGCTGTGCTCCTGACCGCCGCTGGCACCGTGATCATGGCCGCCGTGCGGGTGGACGTGCGGGTGCTCATGGTCATGATGATGCCCGTGCGCGTGGCCATGATCGTGGCTGTGTCCGGCCTCATGCGCATGATCGCGGTCATGGCTGTGATCGCCGCAGCCGCAGCTTGGCTGTTCCGGCTTGCTGCTGCTGCCGCAGCCGCATCCTTTGAACAGATCGAGAATGGGGCAGTTGTGTTTTTTCGGCGGGGTGGACATGGCTTCCTCCTTTTTGGTGGGTGTCGGGTGTGCCGCAGAACGCGGGCATGTTCAAATCTACTCTAAAATCAGCGGGCCGCCAAGACAGAACCGGCGGTTTTTCATAAAAGATCATACCCGGAGTCAGTATGAGGCGGAAGGCTCCGGCGCGTCAGAAAACGGAATTCTGGCTGCGGCTGGGTCAGCGCGACCCGACCACAGCCGTTTCTCCGTTGACAGACTGTGCCGGAAGCCCTAAAGTTTGACTTAGGTCAAATTTGACCGCAGCCATAATTCATCTTCAATGACAACAACAGGAAAGGCAAATGGCCGGATTGCGCGAGCAGAAAAAAAAACAGACCAGAGCCGCCATCATGGAGGCGGCATTCACCCTTTTCGGCGAGCGCGGCTATGAGAACACCAGCATTTCCGCCTTGTCCAAAGCCGCCGGGATTGGCAAAGGCACCGTGTACTCCTACTTCCGCTCCAAGAGCGAAATACTGCTGGCCTTCTGCGAGGACGAGCTGGAATGCCTCCACCTTGAGCTGCAACGCACCATCCCGGCAGACGCGCCGCTGGAGGAGAAGCTGCTGCATGTCTTCATGCACGAATTCCGCTATGTGACCAAAAACAAGGGCTTTGGCCGCACGCTGATGCGGGAAGTCATCTTCCCGAAAGAGCTGACCACGGAGAAGTCGCGGAAGATCGAGGAGCAGTTCATCCAATTCTTTGTCATCATGTTCACTGAAGCGCAGACGCGCGGCCAGCTGCGACGCGACATCGACCTGACCCTGACCTGCGGCCACTTCTACGCGCTCTATCTCATGGCCTTGTCCGCATGGTATTCAGGCCGCCTGCCGGAGGAGGACGATGTCCGCGCCGCCATGCAGGTGATGTTCCGTCAAGCCTTGAGCGGCCTCATGCCGCAGCCAGAGCTGCCATGACTCATCCAGAAGCGAGAACCATGCGGGCCAAGATTGTCCGCTTCCTCCTCTACAACCTGCCTGGCCTGCTCTTCATCCTGTTGCTGGCCTTTGTCGCCATGCGGGTCAACGAGCAGGTCAAGGCGAAGAAGGCCGTGCTCGAAGAGGAGCTGCGGAACGCCACCGCTGCCGAGGTGCCGCCGGTGAACGTGGTGACGCTGGAGCTGCGGCCCGCGCCGCTGCGCGACAAGATCAGCCTGCCCGGCGTGATCGAGGCGTGGCGCAGCCTCCAGCTCATGGCCAAAGTGGCGGGCAGCGTCGAGGAGATCTTTGTCAAGGAAGGCGACCAGGTCAGGCAGGGCCAGCTTGTCGCCCGGCTGGAGACCAAGGAGTATCAGATCGCGGCGGATTCGGCCAGGGCAGCGCACGAGCTGGCCCGCGCCAACCTCGCCCGCAGCGAGTCCCTGCGCAGCAAGGGCATCAGCACGCAGGCCAGCTTGGAGGAGCAGCAGAACCAAGTCCGCCAGGCCAAGGCCGCCCTTGAGGACGCGGAGCTGAAGCTGTCGCGCTGCCAGATCACCGCGCCAATAGCCGGAGTGATCAGCCGCCTGGACGCGGAAGTCGGAATGCTGGTGCACTCGTTCTCTCCCGCCCCTCTGGCCGAGATTCTGGAGCTGGAGCGGGTCAAGGCCGCAGTCTCCATTCCTGAGTCCGATGTGGCCGCAGTGCGCAGGCTGAAGGCGGTGCAGATCGAGGTGCAGGCGCTGGGCGGGGAGAAATTCACCGCGCCGGTGCATTTCCTCGCGCCCGCGCCGGAGAGCATGGCCCGCGTCTACCGCCTGGAGCTGGCCTTGGACAACCCGGGCCGCCGCATCCTGCCGGGCATGTTCGTCCGCGCTGAGGTGGTCAAGGAGGAGCAGGCGCAGGCCCTTGCCGTGCCCATCTACGCGGTCATCTCCCGCAACGGCGAGCAGTTTGTCTATGTCGAGGAGAACGGCCTCGCCAAGCGGCGGACAGTGCGCACCGGCTTCCTCGAAGGCTGGCAGGTGCTGGTCACAGAAGGCTTGCAGGCGGGCGACAAGGTGATCGTTGAGGGCCACCGCAGCGTGGAGGACGGGCAAAAGGTGCGGACAGTGAAGGCCGCCGCCGATTTGAAGGAGCTGGCCGCTGTTTCAAACGCGGGAGCAGATCAGCGATATTTTGAAGCCTGATTCTGCACGCACGAGCCTCAAGTTGCAAATTCTGCAAATTTTCCGCTGCGCGAAAGCCTGCTTGCATTTCTCCGCCGTCCTGTGCTACTATTGGACAGAGTTTCCGGGATTCCGCAGAAAAAGACCTTGCATTACGGAGATGCGCAAAGCTGCCTCTCTGTGAACCTCAGCCGCAGGAGCTTTGTTGAAGCAGACACGCTTGGAAAAAATCGCAGGCATCGTCAACCGCAGCGAAAAAAGCCGCTGTTCCGCCCAGACCCGCCTCAATGCCTTTTACCAGCTTTTCAGCCGCACGGATCAGGTGCTGATCGTCATTGTCGCCGACCCGGATTCGCTCGCCTGTGCGCTGGCGGTGAAGCGGCTCCTCAGCTACCGCGTCGGCAGCGTCACCATCGGTTATCCGAACGAAATCCGGCGGCTAAACAACCTGACCATGATCAAGCGGCTGAAAATCCCGATTGAGCGGCTGCACACCCTTCAGATCAATGATTATTCCAAAAAGATTCTTTTAGATTCCCAGCCGACGCACCAGCCCTGCTTTGAGAAAATTCAGTTCGACGCGGTGATTGATCATCACCCGGTCACGAACGGCTGGGATGCAAATGTGAAATTCATTGACATCCGTCCGGATTATGGAGCGGTAGCCTCGATGATGATAGAATATATCCGGGCCGCCAACATCACACCGTCTGTTTCCTTGGCAACTGCCTTGTATTACGGCATCAAGGTTGACACCCAGAATTTTGAGAAGAAGAATCTTCAATTGGCTGACGGCATCTCCTTCCGCTATGTCTTTAATTTTGCCAACCGCAACCTGGTGCGCAAGTTCGAGTTGACAGAGCTGCGCCGCTCCGAGCTGAAATATTTCAAGACCGCCCTGAAAGAAGTCAAGGCCAGCAAGGGCCGGGCCTACGCCCATCTCGGCAAGGTCAGCACCCCGGACGTGCTGGTGATCATCGCCGATTTCCTCAACCATGTTGATGGCTTCGACTGGGTTTTCGTCTCCGGCATCTCCGGCGACAAGCTGATTGTCATCCTCCGCTGCGACGGCTACCGCAAGCATGCGGGCAAGTTCGCTCAGAAAACTTTCAGCGAGTACGGCTCCGCCGGCGGCCACCGCGAGGCGGCGCGGGCAGAGCTGCCGTTGAAGAACCTGCCGCCCCGGCGCGAGGGCCAGGACTTCAGCACAGCCACGCTGATGAAAATCGCCACCCGCCATCTTTGACCCGCCTTTTTCTTTTCCTTTCCCTGCCGCCGCAGTATAATTCGGTCGCGGAAAAGACGGCCTTCCTGCGGGCTGCCGCCGCTTCCGCAGGCAACATTCTAAAAGTCCGAACTGCACGAGAGTCTGAATATGGCAATGCCTTCCACTTTGGCGATGATTCTGGCCGGAGGCCGCGTTGACGAGCTGGGTGTGCTCACCCATTACCGTCCCAAATCCGCTGTCCCCTTCGGCGGTTTCGCCCGGGTGATCGACTTTCCCCTGAGCAACCTGATGCGCTCCGGCATTGAGCGCATCGCCATCCTGAGCCAGTACCGCTCCTATTCGCTCATCAACCACATCGGCACCGGCGCGGCTTGGGACATGATCGGCAGAAACCGTGGCATCTTCATCCTGCCGCCCTTCAAAGATTACTATAATCCGCACTGGTATCGCGGGTCGGCGGACGCAGTCTATCAGAACCTTGATTTTATCCGCTACAACAAGCCGGAGGAAATCCTGATCCTCTCCGGCGATCATATCTATTCAATGGACTACCGGCAGCTGATCCGCTTTCATCATGAGCACGATGCCGACCTCACCGCCGCCTTTATTAAAGTTGAGAAGAAGAGCGCGGCCCGTCGTTTCGGCGTGGCGGAGATTGCTGATGACACTGCTGAAGGCGGACGGCTGCTTTCTTATGAAGAAAAGCCGGAGGAGCCGAAGGGCGACTGGGCTTCGCTCACTGTGCTCTGCTTCAAGCCCAAAGTGCTTTGCGATGTGCTGAAGGAAAATCAGGCTGCCGAATCCTACGAGTTTGGCCGCGACATCATCCCGCTGATGATGCAGCGCGGCATGAAGGTTTTCGGCTACAAATTCAACGGCTACTGGGGATACACGCGCACCGTGGACGAATACTGGCAGACTTCGATGGACCTGCTCGGCGACAGCCCGCTGATTGACATGGAGCACTGGGGCCTGCGTACGAATTTGGAGCATCGCGGCATCCGCGACTGCCAGCCGCTCAAAGTAGGGCAGGACGGCTCATTGGACAATTCGATGGCCTACAACGGCTGCATCGTCGAGGGCAAAGTGACCAATTCCATCCTCTTCCCTGGCGTGCGGGTGGAGAAAGGCGCGGAGGTCAGGAATTCCATCCTCTTCTTCAACAATGTGGTGAAAGAGGGCAGCAGGCTGGAGCGAGTGATCAGCGATGTCAACACCAGCTTTGGCAGCGGCGTGCGGGCAGGCGCGGCAGAGGGCCGGGTGACGGTGATCGGCTGGAACAACCATGTTCCTGACGGCATGATCATCGGCGGCGGCTGCTCAGTCGCGCCGGAGATGGACGCGGACAAATGGCCGCAGCAGGGCTTGGCTGATTTGGAGGAACTGCGATGAGAGACGCGAACGACGCGCTGGTGCTGCTGCTGGCAGGCGGCATAGGCAACCGCCTGAATATACTGGTCGGCCACCGGGCTAAACCGGCAGTGCCTTTTGGCGGCATCTACCGGATCATTGATTTTTCTCTGTCCAATGTGATGAACGCTGGCCTGAGCCGGGTTGGCGTGCTCACCCAGTACAAGCCGCTCTCGCTGATGCGGCACATTGGCAGCGGCCAAGCGTGGGACTTCACAGGCCGCAGCCGAGGTGTGGAAATCCTGCCGCCGCGCACCGGCGAGAAGGATTCCGACTGGTACAAAGGCACGGCAGACGCGATCCGGCAGAACATTGACTTCATCAAAGCCAATCCCTCTGAGCAGGTGGTGATTCTTTCCGGCGACCATATTTACCGGATGGATCTCAACGACATGATCGCCTGCCACCGGGCGAAAAAAGCAGGCATCACCATCGGCATGATGGTCGTGCCAATGAGCGAGATTCATCAGTTCGGGGCTGGCATTGTGGACGAAGACAACCGGATTGTGGACTGGGAGGAAAAGCCCAAGGTCGCCCGCACCAACTTAGCTTCGATGGGCATTTATGTCTTTGACACCGAATACTTGCTGGCCATGCTCGCCCGCGACCGCAGCGAGATTGACTTTGGGATGCACATCATCCCTAAAGCGATTGAGGAACGGCAGGTCTTCGCCTATCCCTTCTATGGCTACTGGCGCGATGTCGGCACCATTCAGGCCTACTGGGACGCGAACATGGATATCATCGGCCCGGATTCTGGCATCTCGCCGGAAGCATGGGGAATCAGGCCGAACATCGAGACCAAGCGGCGGATGATGGACCGCGCTCCGGCCCGCTTCGCCGCTGGCTGCACGGTGCGGTCTTCGTTGATTGCCGCTGGCTGCGTGATCGAAGGCACAGTGATCAACTCCGTCCTCTCGCCCGGCGTGATCGTGCGAAAAGGCGCAGCAGTCCGCGATTCAGTTATTTTCGAGGATTCCGTGATAGAAGCCGGGGCTGAAGTTGATCTGGTGGTGGCGGACAAGCGGATTCACGTCGGCTGCGGCGCGGCAGTTGGCTGCGGCGATGCCGAGGCGAAGAAGATCATCAACAAGGACTTCCCGACGCATCTCTACAGCGGCATCACTCTGCTCGGCAAGGAGGCGCGGATTCCGGAAGGCATGAAGATAGGCCGCAACTGCATTGTTCAGACCGGTTTCAGCCGCAGCAGTGCGCCGCTCGAAGAGTGCCAGCACGGCGTGGTCTTTTCCGCTGCCTGATGCGGAAAAACTTTGCTTTTGCCCGGCGTTCAGGTAAAATCGGCAAGCAGCTGTCGCCGCGCCCGTAGCTCAGGTGGATAGAGCACCAGATTCCTAATCTGGGTGCCGCAGGTTCAAATCCTGCCGGGCGCACCAAGCCATCCCTCTTGTGTTCACTTCCATCCTTCTTGCAGCGGCTTTAATCGGACATCTTATGCAATCTGTGCAGCGGAAAAAGCGGATATTGATCACCGGCGGAGCGGGATTTCTCGGCTCGCATCTTTGCGAACGGCTGCTGGCTGAGGGCAACGAGGTGGTCTGCTTGGACAACTACTTCACCGGCGCCAAGCAGAATATTGTTCACCTGTTAGACAATTCGTACTTTGAGCTGCTCCGCCACGATGTGACGTTCCCCCTTTATATTGAGGTGGATGAAATTTACAACCTCGCCTGCCCGGCCTCGCCGATTCATTATCAGTTTGATCCGGTGCAGACCACCAAGACCTCGGTGCATGGGGCGATCAACATGCTCGGCTTGGCCAAGCGGGTGAAGGCGAAGATTTTTCAGGCTTCTACTTCGGAAGTCTACGGCGACCCGCAGATCCATCCGCAGCCAGAATCCTACTGGGGCCATGTCAACCCGAACGGCCTGCGCTCCTGCTACGACGAAGGCAAGCGCTGCGCTGAGACCCTGTTTTTCGATTACCGCCGCCAGCATAACCTGCGGATCAAAGTGGCCCGCATTTTCAACACCTACGGGCCGCGTATGCACCCCAACGATGGGCGGGTGGTCTCCAACTTCATCGTTCAGGCACTGCTCGGCGAGCCGATCACCATCTACGGTAACGGCTCGCAAACCCGCTCTTTCTGCTATGTCGATGATCTGATTGAAGCCTTCATCCGCCTGATGGCCACTGAGGACGATTTCACCGGCCCGGTCAACACCGGCAATCCGGGCGAGTTCACCATCCTGCAATTGGCGGAAAACGTACTGGAACTGACCGGCTCGAAGTCCGAGCTGATCTTTAAACCTCTGCCGCAGGACGATCCGAAGCAGCGGCAGCCGGACATCACTTTGGCCAAGGAAAAGCTCGGCTGGGAGCCGAAGATTTCCCTGCGCGAAGGACTGCTTCCGACCATCGCCTATTTTGACGATTTTCTCCGCAAACAACAATGAAAACAGCTCTGATCACCGGAGTCACCGGTCAGGACGGCGCGTATTTGGCCGAACTCCTGCTTGAAAAAGGTTATTCGGTGCATGGCCTCAAACGCCGTTCTTCGCTCTTCAACACCGACCGGGTGGATCATCTTTACCAAGACCCGCACGAGGAGGCTGTCCGTTTCAAGCTCCATCACGGCGACCTGACCGATGCCACCAATCTGATCAGAATTGTGCAGGAAGTTGAGCCTGATGAGATTTACAATCTGGCCGCGCAAAGCCACGTGGCGGTGTCCTTCGAGACCCCGGAATACACCGCCAACAGCGACGCGCTCGGCACCCTGCGCCTGCTGGAGGCTATCCGCATTCTTGGTTTGGAAGGCAAAACGCGCTTCTATCAGGCATCCACCTCAGAGCTGTTCGGCAAGGTGCAGGAGATTCCCCAGCGCGAGACCACGCCGTTCTATCCCCGCTCGCCCTACGCGGTGGCCAAGCTCTATTCGTACTGGATCACGGTGAATTACCGTGAAGCCTATAAGATGTACTGCTGCAACGGCATTCTCTTCAACCACGAATCGCCGGTGCGGGGCGAGACCTTTGTCACCCGCAAGATCACCAGAGCCTTGGCGCGGATCAAGCTGGGCTTGCAGGACACGCTCTTTCTCGGCAATCTTAATTCCTTGCGCGACTGGGGCCATGCCAAGGACTATGTGCGGATGCAGTGGCTGATGCTCCAGCAGGAGCAGCCGGAGGATTTCGTCATCGCCACCGGCAGGCAGCATTCTGTGCGGGAATTCGTGGAAATCGCCGCTGAAGAGCTGGGCATGAATATCGTCTGGCAGGGCAGCGGGCTGGATGAGGTCGGCATTGAGCGCAAGAGCGGCAAGACTATTGTCCGCGTTGATCCGCGCTATTTCCGCCCGACCGAGGTCGAAACGCTGCTTGGCGACCCGTCCAAGGCCAAGGAAAAGCTCGGCTGGGAGCCAAAGATCAGCTTTGAGGAGATGGTGCGCGAGATGATCGTGGAAGACCTGAAGCTGGCGGAGCGGGATCAGGTCGTGCGGCAGAAGGGCTATCGGGCGTATAATTATTTTGAGTAGTCTTAATTTGTTGGCATAGAAAATGCCGCCGGTCTCACATCCGTTTAAAAGAGGCGCATTAGTCATTTTGTTGAATTACGCAGACCATGCGCCGCCGCATCTGCATGTCAAATATCAAGGCGATGTGCAGAATTACAGGATTGAAATAAAAAGCAGAATGTGGATGCAGCCGGGACGTGAGCTGCCCAAGCCGCTGGCGAAGCTGGTTGAGGCTTGGATTGAGGCGCATGAAGCGGAACTGCTTGAACAGTGGCAACATGCTTCCAATAATCAGCCTGTTTCCATTATAGGATGAATATATGAAATGGCAGGAATGGCGCAGTGTTGCTGATGATGCGGCAATTTGGGCTGGACGGCAGGAAAAAGGGCTGCTGAAAGCAGAATATATAGATAATTACAGACTGCGGCTGTGGTTTGAAGAAGAACTTGACGTGTCCATTTACGAATTAGATTTTCATCCTTTGCTGGTCGAAGAAAATCTTGGCGGAGTTTTTTCCGTTTTGAAGAAAAAAGATCGTTTTCAGTATGTTCGTGGAGACTACGCGCTTGTCTGGCCTGATCCTGAAATGAACGAGTCTAAAACCGTTGATCTTGCGCCGGAGTGTGTCCGTTTTTTCTGTGAACGCTATGGAAAAACTATAAAAAAAGTCAGAAAAAAATAAAAAAACAGCATGGCCGCACTCCTCGCTTCTTCCTCCGTTTACATAGCCGGTCATCGCGGCTTAGTTGGCAGCGCGATCTGTCGTGCCTTGGCGCAGGCTGGCTGCACAAATCTGCTCACTCGCACCCACGCCGAGCTAGATTTGACGGATCAGGCTGCCGTGCGACGCTTTTTTGCTGAAGAAAAGCCGGAATACGTCTTTCTGGCCGCAGCTAAGGTCGGCGGCATTCATGCCAACAACAGCAGTCCGGCAGATTTCATCCGCGATAACCTGCTGATACAGACCAACATCATTGACGCGGCTTGGCGCAGCGGCGTGAAAAAGCTGCTTTTCCTCGGTTCGTCGTGCATTTATCCGAAATTCGCGCCGCAGCCGATGAAGGAGGAGCATCTCCTCAGCGGCGCGCTGGAGCCGACCAATGAATGGTATGCGATTGCCAAAATTGCGGGCATTAAAATGTGCCAAGCCTATCGCAAGCAGCATGGCTTTGATGCGATCAGTCTGATGCCCACCAATCTTTACGGGCCGGGCGACAATTTTGATCTGCACAGCTCGCATGTCCTGCCCGCGCTGATCAGAAAATTCCACGAGGCCAAGCTGAATCAGCTGCCGGAAGTGGAAATTTGGGGTAGCGGCACGCCAAAACGGGAATTTCTGCATGTTGACGACCTTGCTTCCGCCTGCCTCTTCCTGATGGAGCAGTACAGCGGCGAAGAAATTGTCAATGTCGGCTCAGGGCAGGAAGTCACCATCGCCGAATTAGCCGCCTTAGTCAAAGAAATTGTCGGCTTTCAAGGCAGACTCCGCTACAACACCGCCATGCCCGACGGCACGCCGCGCAAGCTGCTTGATGTCTCCAAGCTCTCCGCCTTGGGCTGGCAGAGCAGCATCAGCCTGCGCGACGGCATTGCCGCCACCTATCAGTGGTTTCTTGATCATGAACAGCAGCTCCGCCTGTAAATGAACAGTCTGCTCGCCTTTCTCCGTCTGCTTCATGAGCGCCGAAAGCTGATCACCGCGATGGCGGCGCGGGAGCTGCGCGCCCAGTACGTGGCCTCCTCGCTCGGCCTGCTTTGGACGCTGATTCATCCAATCGTGATGATTACGGTTTTCTGGTTCGTTTTCAGCGTCGGCTTCAAAACCCAGCCGCTTCACAACGTGCCCTTTGTGGTCTGGCTGACAGCGGGCATGGCGGCATGGTATGTTTTTTCCGACATCGTCAGCGGCTCCACCGGCATCATCATCGCCCACGCTCATTTGGTGAAGAAAACCATCTTCCCCTCGCAAATTCTGCCGGTGGTGAAGATCGCCTCGGCCTTGGTCACGCACGGCATTTTCATCGCTGTGCTGCTGGTGCTGCTGCTCTTTCAGCAGATGCCTTTCAGTCTCTATTATCTGCAAGCCCTGTATTATCTGTTCTGCCTGCTGACGCTTTCGCTCGGCATCGCTTGGGCCTTGGCCGCGCTCAATGTTTTTGTCCGCGACGTGGCCCAGCTCGTGGCCGTGGCCCTGCAAATCGGCTTCTGGGTCACACCGATTTTCTGGGACATCAAGATGATGAGTCCGAATATCCAGCGGCTGCTCAAGCTCAATCCGGCCTACTACATCGTGCAGGGCTACCGCGAGTCCTTCATCACCTTCCAGCCCTTCTGGTCGCATCCGCTGCACACCGTCTATTTTTGGACGGTCACTGCGGCTGCGCTGGCCTGCGGCGCATATATTTTCAGGAAGCTGAAGCCCCAGTTTCCCGACGTGCTCTGAATCATGTCTGATTTGGTCATTTCCGTCCGCGAGGCGAGCAAGGTTTATGCGCTCTACCGCAAGCCGTTCCACCGGCTGCTGGAAATTTTTCATCCTCACGGCAGAAAATACCACGTGCCGTTCCGCGCCTTGGACAATGTCAGCTTTGAGCTGCACCGGGGCGAGGCGTTGGGGCTGATTGGGCGCAACGGCAGCGGCAAGTCCTCGCTTCTCCAGCTCATCACCGGCATTCAGCAGCCGACGAGCGGCGCGGTGCAGGTCAATGGCCGCATCTCTGCCCTGCTGGAGCTGGGCGCGGGCTTCAACCCAGAGTTCACTGGCCGGGAAAATGTCTATCTGAATACCGCGATTCAGGGCATTTCTGAAGAGGACACTGACGCGCGCTTTCAGCGCATCGCCGAGTTTGCCGACATCGGCGAGTTCATCGACCGCCCGGTGAAGACCTATTCCAGCGGCATGTACATCCGTCTCGCCTTTGCCGCAGCGGTCAGCGTCCAGCCTGAAATCCTGATTGTTGACGAAGCCTTGTCTGTCGGCGACATCTTTTTTCAGCAGAAGTGCATGACCCACATGCAGAAGATGATGGCAGGCTGCACCATCGTTTTGGTCAGCCATGACATGCACTCCATCGTCAATCTCTGCGACCGGGTTCTGCTGCTGGAAAACGGGCGCGTGACCTTTGACGGCGACCCGGTCGAGGCGGTGAGCAAGTACACCAAGCTCCTCCACGAGGAGCAGTTCAGCGGCGGCAAACAGCGGGTTGAGCGCGCAGAGGAGTCCGTCCTGCCGTCCGCCGTTGTCAGCGCGGGCCTGCCTGATGATTTTTCCGACTGGATCAAGGTGCCGCATGAGAAACGTTCCGGGGTCGAGCAGGCGGTGATTGAATATCTGAGCGTCACCTGCGGCGGCAAGCCGGTCAATTTAGTGCAGAAAGGCGACTTGGTCACTATCCGCCTGCTGGTTCATGCCGTGACCGATTTGGACGAGCTGATTTTCGGTTACACGGTCAAAGACCGCATCGGCAACGCGGTGTTCGGCGAAAACAGCCTCTGTCTGAACGCGCCTGCCCCGCGTCTGGCCGCCGGGCGCAGCGTGGTCGAGTATTCATTTTACTGGCCGGAAGTCTATCCGTACAAATATACTGTCACTGTCGGCATTGGCCAAGGCGAGGCCGCGCTGGGCCATGTGGTGCAGTGCTGGGCGCATGACATTGTTTCTCTAAGCGCAGTGACTCCTGGACGTTCTATTCATGGAATGTTCAATAATGAGCTGAATTCGCTGGCAGTGCGGACGGTGGAGATGGCTCCGAATTCACTCTGAAACAGATCAGATATGATTTACCCAAAAGACATCGTTGAATTTGTCAGCAATGATCCTGCGCTGAAATCTCGTTTCAGACATATAGCCGCCATCGGCTCGGTCAACACTGCCGCCGCCCCGCAGCCGCAGGATTTCTCCTTTGAGGAATACCTGCTGACCGAAGGCTGCAACAAGAGCCGGGCGGTCAGGAAATATCTGCATTTCATCGCCTCGACCTACAGCATCTTCAACGAGATATATCAGTATTTCCCCAAGCTGAACGCCAACAGCACCCACAAGGACGATGTCAGTGCCATCGGCACCGCGCCGGGCGAGCTGATCTATCATGCTATCTATCTGTATTGCCTTGACAGCTGGGGCGTGCCGGGCGATGTGATGGAATGCGGCACCTACAAAGGCTTTTCCGCCTGCTGCCTGAGCTGGGTCTGCAATTATCTCGGCAGGCGGCTGATTGTCGCCGACTCCTTTGCCGGGCTGCCGGAAAACAGCACGGACCCGTACTACAAAAAAGGCGATTTCTGCGGCCAGATTGATGAGGTGAGGGCGAATTTGGAGGATTTCGGCAGAATTGCGCAGGTGGATTTCATCCAAGGTTTTTACGAAACCTCGTTGCGCGGCTTCAGCCGTCCGCTCTGTCTGCTCTGGATGGACGTGGATCTGTACGAATCGGCGATGGACATTCTCAACAATGCGTATCCATTGCTTTCACCCGGCGGCGCGCTGATTTCGCACGAGCTGTTCGCTGAGCGCGATTTTGACGAAAACGGCCTGCTTAAGCCGACTATCGGCCCGTCCAAAGCCCTGAACGCCTTTTTTGCCGAGCGCGGCATCACGTATCAGGCCATGCCGCTGGAAAACGGCTCCGGCCTTATCGTGCCCTGTGCGCCGGGTGAAAAACTGCTGCTTTCCTGCGCCCATGTGCAATTCCTCCGCGACCGCTGCCGCCATGCTGACACAGTGCTGGCCCAGCAGCGGGCGCAGGCGAATCACGACATCCGTCACTGGCAGCACGAGGTGGACAAGCTAATGCAGATTTACAAGGCCACAGCGGATGTTAAGCTCAAGCAGGCGGTCAAGGGCATCCTCAGCACGCTGGGGCTGCGCAAGGCAAGCTGATGCACCAAGAATACATAATCGAGGACGGCGAGAAGCTGCGGCAGATTGAGGCGGCTCTGCGGGATTCCTATTTCAAAAATTATGATCCCGCTTTTTTGGAAACCGAGGCTGGCAAGGAGGACATCAAGGCCAACGTTTTCCGGCGCTACAACAACTCGCTGACCCATGTCGTGCCGTGGGTGGCCCGCCATATTGACCTGCGCGGCAAGACCTTGGTGGAGATTGGCAGCGGCACCGGCTCCAGCACCGCCGCCTTCGCTCATTTTGTCGAAAAAATTGACGGCTACGACATTGACGCGCAGGCGCTGGCCGGGGCGCGGGCGCGGCTGGAGGTCATGGGCCTGCGCAACGCGGCCCTGCATTTGGTCGCGGCGGAAGAGCTGATGGCGGCCCTGCGGCGCAATCATGCTGAAGAAGGCGCGGACATTGTCCTGCTCTTTGCCGTGCTGGAGCATCAGACCATCCGCGAGCGACATGAGACGCTCAAGCTCTGCTGGGAGCTGCTCAAACCCGGCGGCCTGCTCGTAGTCACGGAAACGCCGAACCTGCTCCATTACGGCGATTTGCACACTTCCCAGCTGCCCTTTCTTCATCTGCTGCCCTCGGCATTGTACGCCAGATATGCCGACCGCTCGCCGCGCGAAGGATTTGGCAAAGGCTTCGCCAATTTTGCCGCCATTTCAGTTGAAGAATTAGACACTGCTATCATGCGCTGGGGCCGGGGCGTGAGCTTTCACGATTTCGAGCTGGCCATTGGCAAAGAGCATGGCAGATATTTGGTCGCCAGCGGTTTTGAGCCGGAAATGCTGTCTTGGTTCGATGTGACGCTGGATGAGGAGCTGCTGCGTCATTATTTCCTCTTCGCCCATGTCGATGCGCCGCTGGGGTTTTCGCGGGTGGTGCTGAATCTGATCTACAAAAAACATGACGGCCCGCCGCCGGAACTGACTCCGCCGCCGGAGAGCATCTTTGTCGCTGACAAATATCTCCTCCGCGAGCAAAATTTTGTCATCAGCAGCCTGAACGAACGGTTGGCGGCGGCAGAGCAGCAGCTGCGTGAGGTTCTTTCTTCCAAACGCTGGCGTATCGGCAACTTCATCGCCGCACCGTATCGGAAGCTGAAGGAGCTGCTGCGATGAGAATCGGCTTTCTGCTTGGCTGGCCGGGCATCAGCGGCGGCAGCTATGTCATCTACGAACACGCCTCGCGCCTGAAGCGGAAAGGTCACAGCGTCGCGGTCATCACCCGGCAGGAAGTCCGGCCCGAAGACCACGCTTGGCACAGCTCCGCCGCCGAGCTGGACTGGCTGACGCTCCGGCAGGTGCGGGCTGAATGCTTTGACGTGGTGCTTGCCACATGGTGGGAGACCGCGTTTCTCCTCCGCAAGCTCAAGGCCAAGCATTGCGCCTATTTCGTCCAGTCCATCGAAAGTCGTTTTTTTGAGCCGCCGGATCCGCAGCATCCCCGCAGCCTTGAGCGGACGCTTTGGCGCGGCATCTGCGAGCAGACCTATTCCTGCGCCGTGCCGATGATCACTGAGGCGCGTTGGATTCAGGACTATCTCCATCGGCACCACAACAACTGGCCGTATTTGGTGCGCAACGGCATCCGCAAGGACATCTACACCGCCGACGGTCCGGCGATTGCGCCGCGCCAGCCGGGCCGATTCCGGGTTTTAGTGGAGGGGCCGACAGAGGTTTTTTTCAAAAACGTGCCTGCGGCGGTCAGGCTGGCCAAGGCGGCGGGCGCGGATGAAATCTGGCTGCTGACTTCTTCGGCCATCCAAAGCTGGCCCGATGCTGACCGCGTCTTCTCGCGGGTGCCGATTCACGAAACCCCGGCAGTGTACCGCTCCTGCGACTTGGTGCTGAAGCTCAGTCATGTCGAGGGGATGTTCGGCCCGCCGCTGGAGATGTTTCACTGCGGCGGCACAGCCTTGGTCTATGATGTCACTGGCCATGACGAGTACATTGTCCACGGTCGGAACGCGTATGTGGTCAAGCGGGATGACGAGGCCGAAGTTGTCCGCCTCCTGCGTCATCTGAAGGAGAACCCGGCGGAGCTGGAACGGCTCAAGCGCGGCGCGGCGGCGACAGCGGCAGCTTGGCCGGACTGGGATGCCTGCGCCGCCCAGTTTGAGCAAGCCTTGCTGCAAATCGCCGCAGGCAGGCCGGTCAGCCGCACCTATCTGCAAACATGGACCCGCGAGCTGTTCCGCAGTCAGAAACCTTTTCTCCGCGCTGTCCTGCAAAAACAGTTCGCCGCCCGTGAAAAGGCGGACTGGGAAGGAAAGGCATCGGAACATAATAATTTTGTCCGCTTTTCTTGGAGCGGCGACGGCACGTTCACTGATCAGCAGTCCCAATGGCGGCATTGCCACAGCGGGGAATGGACGGAATGCGTCTTCACCCTGCGGGTTGAGGAGCTGCCGCTCTGGCTCCGCCTTGATCCCAGCTCCCGCCTCGGCATCACTGAAATCGACTGCGTCACGGTGCGCAATGCCAGCCAAGACCTTGAAATCATGGCCTTCCGCGAGCAGGAGGAGTTTCAGCGGCTTTTTTTGGCCAAGGATTTGAAATGGATCTGCCCTGAGCGGAGAAACGTGGTTTTCACCTACGGCCCGGAACCGATCATCCTGCTGCCGCTGCTGACCGAAGCTGATGCCGCCGTGGGCGATTCCTTGGAGCTTGCTGTCCGGCTGCGGGAAAATGGCATGCAGCAGCTCAATGTTCTTGCCAGCAGTGAGGAGGCAGCGGACAGAAACAATGCGCTGTTGCTGTATTGGGACGGACAGGGGCAGTTCAGCAACAGCAAATCAAAAAATTGTCGTTATCATGGCGGAGAGTTGGTGACGGCCTCTTTCACGCTGCCGGTGGAGGAGGCACCGCTCTGGCTCCGCCTTGATCCCAGCCGCCGGACCTGCTTTGTCGAAATCGCCAGCCTTGTCGTGCGCAACGTCACGCGGCAGGACGAGATCATGGCCTTCCGGCAGCCGGATGATTTTCAGCAGCTTTTTTTGACCGGCAGCCTGACTTGGCTCGCGCCGGAGCGGAGAAACATCCTGCTCTGCGGCGGCGCGAACGCCATCTGCGTGCTGCCGAAAATTGAGGAGGAGCGCATTTCCATAGGCGACATGCTGGAGATCACGGTCACGCTGCGGGCAAGCAGCCCGCAGCAGTTTGCCGCCCGGCATCATGTCCGCATCGCCGAGCATCACGGCCCGCTGTGGAAAAAAATGCTACGGAGCGGAGCGCGGCGGCTGGGGCTGACAAAAAACTGATGGGCGGCCCGGCAGCGCATCGGCGGTTCTGCCTCGGCGTGCTCGGCACAGTCGGCGCGCTGTTCAGCAGCCTGCTCCTGTACGGCTTCCTCTTTGATCCGTGGCAGCTTTTTCATCAGCCGTGGTTCCGGGAAACTGTTTTCATCAACAACGCCCGCTTTCAAAACGCCGGGCTGATCAACAGCCACGAATTTGACTCCGCCATTCTCGGCAACAGCATGGCGGAGAATTTTTCCGCCGCCGAGGCCGGACAGGAGCTGGGGGGCCGCTTCGTCAATCTCTCAATGGCCGGCTCGCTGTTCAGCGAGCGGCAGATTGTGCTGGAGCATCTGCTCCGCAAAAAAAATATCAAGCAGGTGATCATTTCGCTCGACCATCTGCCCTTTGTCCGCGCCGGGCAGTACAGCCAAGATCTCCCGCCAGAACGCTTCGCCTTTCTTTACAACCGCAATCCCTTTGACGACTTCCGTCTCTATTTCGACATCCGCCTGCTCCGCTGCTGGAACTTCAGCCGAAAGAACTCCTGCTGGGAGGAAATTCCCGGCACAGCGCGGGTGAAGTCTTTAGAGGAACTGTACCAGTGGTTTCCGTATTATGTTAAAGCCTTTGGCGGCATCAAAGCATGGTGCGGATGGAGCAAAAAGTCACCGCCGTTCAAAGCCTTTTTAGATGAAATCATCCGGGTGGCTGACATTGTTAAACAAGAGAAAAAAGATGTCTGGCAAGAGCAGTTTCTTGCGGAATGCCGGAATAACAGCCGCTCGTCCTTTGAACAGCATCTGCTGCCAATTGTGACCGCGCATCCAGAAACAGAATTTTTGTTCTTTTTCCCGCCTTACTCCCGGCTTTGGTACGCCATGCAGGAGCAATACTATGTCAGCTATTACAAAAGCTACCAGCTTTTCATCGAAGATGTGGTCCGCGCTGCCGGAAATCTGCCCAATGTGCGCATCTTCGGCTTTGACAACCAAGACTTCACCGCCGACATCGCCAATTACAAAGACCAGAGCCACTATCACAAGGACATCAACGCCAAACTGCTGCGTCTGATGGCTGAAGGGCGCGGCCTGCTGCGAGCGGAGAATCTTGACGCTTATTTGCAGGAAATTGCCGGGCTGGCGGCTGATTACGACCTTCGGGCCATTTCCGCCGAGCTGCAAAGCTGCATGAACTGAGCCATGCTTTTCAATTCCCCAGCTTACATTTTTCTCTTTCTGCCCGCCGCTGTTCTGCTCTATTTTCTGCTCAACCGCTGGCGTTTTGGTTTTGCGGCCAGCGCATGGCTGGTCTTGGCCTCGCTTTTTTTTTACGGCTGCTGGAATCCGGCCCACCTGCCGCTGCTGCTGCTGTCGATCATAGTCAATTTCGCTCTGGGCACCATGCTCCAGCAGGCGGGCCGGTCGGGCAAATTCGGCCTCGCCCGCCGGGTCATCCTGCCGTTCGGCATCTGCTTCAACCTCGGACTGCTCGGATATTACAAATACGCCGATTTCTTTTTAGCAAATTTCAACAGCCTGCTGGGTGCCGCGCTGCCGCTGCCGCAGCTGGCCCTGCCCTTGGCGATCAGTTTCTTCACGTTCCAGCAGATTGCCTATTTAGTGGACTGCGGCAGGGAGAACGCAAAGGAATACGATTTCCTCAACTACTGCCTCTTTGTCACCTTTTTCCCGCAGTTAGTGGCCGGGCCGATTGTCCATCATCAGGAGATGATGCCGCAGTTCGCCCGCCTGCGCAACCGTCTGCCTGCGCCCCGCAACATGGCCTTGGGCCTTTTTTTCTTTTCACTCGGCCTGTTCAAAAAAGTCTGGATCGCTGACCAGTTTTCAGTTTGGGCCGGAACCGGCTTCGCCGCGAACAACGCGCTCACCTTTTTTGACGCATGGGGAGCGAGCCTCAGCTACACCTTTCAGCTCTATTTTGATTTTTCCGGCTACTCTGACATGGCTGTCGGCGCCGCGCTCTTTTGCAACATCGTCCTGCCGGTGAATTTCGACTCGCCCTATCAGGCGGCCAGCATTCAGGATTTCTGGCGGCGATGGCATATCACCCTGTCGCGCTGGCTGCGGGATTATCTCTACATCCCCCTTGGCGGCAGCCGGAAGGGCCTGCCGCGCACCTGCTTGAATCTGTTCGTCACCTTCCTGCTTGGCGGGCTGTGGCACGGCGCAGGCTGGACCTTCGTCCTCTGGGGCGGTCTGCACGGCGCGGCGCTGGTCGTCCACCGTCTTTGGCAGGAGCGGGGCCTGCGGCTGCCTGTCGTCCTCGGCTGGCTCTGCACCTTCCTTTTTGTCAACGCCTCGTGGGTGATCTTCCGGGCCGCGAATTTGGAAGACGGACTGGGGGTGCTGAAGGGCATGATCGGGCTGAACGGCATCGTCTTCAGCGCAGGCATGACCCAGCTGCTGGAGCAGATCAGCCCGCTGCGCGGCCAGCTGACCGCAGGAACCCTGCTGCTGCCGGGCGAGATGCGCTGGCATCTGCTCGCCTTCGCCGCCGTGCTCTTCCTGCTGCCCAACTCCTGCCGGATCGGCGGGCTGCTGCAAAACAGGCCGTCGGAAAAAAACCGCATCCTGCGGCGAGTCCTCCGCTTCCGCCCGAATTTGGGCTGGGCCGTCCTCACCGGCCTCCTCTTTTCCTGCGCCCTCTACCGGATGCTGCGGGCCGCGCCGAGCGAGTTTCTCTATTTCAACTTCTGAGCAATCCCTGCCGGTTCAACACGGTCGCGCTTGCCTGCGCCGGGCAAAAGCGGTATAGTGCAGCGTGTCCCGGACTGACCGGCCTGCCGGAGCAGCGTCCTTTCCTTTCACCCCTCACTGCGCTCCATGAAACTTGTTGAAATGACCGCTCTGCCGGGCGGCAAAGCCATTCAGGTCGGCCCCGGCCAGCCGCTGCTGCTCATGGCCGGCCCGTGCGCGCTGGAGTCCAGCGACCTCTGCTGGCAGGTCGCTTGGGAGATGAAGGCCATCTGCCAGCGGCTGGACATTTCCTATGTCTTCAAAGCCTCTTTTGACAAGGCCAACCGCACTTCGCTCAACTCCTTCCGGGGGCCGGGATTGAAGAAAGGGCTGCGTCAGCTCTGCCGCCTGCGGCAGGAAGTCGGCGTGCCGGTGGTCTCGGACGTGCATGAGGCCAGCCAGGTTGACATCGCGATGGAATGCTTGGACATCATCCAAATTCCCGCTTTTCTCTGCCGTCAGACCGACCTGCTGACAGCGGCGGCCAAGTCAGGCCGGGTGGTCAATCTGAAAAAAGGCCAGTTCCTCTCGCCGTGGGACATGAAGCACGCGGTGGAAAAGGTGCGGGCCGCTGGGGGCGAGCGCATCCTGCTTACTGAGCGCGGCGCCTGCTTCGGCTACAACAACCTGGTGGTCGACATGCGCTCCCTGCCGGTGATGCGCTCCTTCGGCTGCCCTGTGATTTTCGACGCGACGCATTCGGTGCAGCTGCCGGGCGGCATGGGCGGCAGCTCCGGCGGCCAGCGCAAATTCATCCCCGCCCTGACCAGAGCGGCGATGGCCGCAGGCATTGACGGCCTGTTCATGGAGGTGCATCCTGACCCGGACAAAGCCCTTTGCGACGGCCCCAACAGCATTCCCTTGGACAAAGTCGAGCCGCTGCTCCGGCAGCTGCTGGAAATCCGCAAGGCAGTGAGCAGGTTCAGCAATGAGTGAACAAAGCTGCGGCGCCTATTCTGACTGCGCCCTGACTGAAGCCCTCCGTCTTCGGGCGGCGGAGCGGGAAAAGCCGGTTGAACGCAGTCCGGCATGGCGCGCGGCCTTGCGCAAGGCGGAAAAAATTGAGCTGCTCCTCTTGGATGTGGACGGCGTGCTGACTGACGGCACTGTCTTCTATAGCCCTGATTCCGGCGAGATCAAGGGCTTCAACACCCAAGACGGCTTCGGCCTGCGCATCTTGCAGGAAGCCGGAGTCACAGTCGGCCTGATCACCGCCCGCAGCTCGGAAGCGGTGAGCAAGCGGGCCAAGGATTTGAAAATAGCCCATGTCTGCGCGGGCTGCTCGGACAAAGGCGCCGCGTTTGCCGACATCTTGGCCCAAACCGGCCTGAAGCCGGAGCAGGTCGGCTGCATGGGCGACGACTGGCTGGATCTGCCGATGCTGCTGCGGGCGGGCTGCGCTTTCGCACCGGCCAACGCGGTCGCCGAGCTGCGGCAGAGGGCCGATTATGTCACCGAGCGGAGCGGCGGCCACGGGGCGGTGCGGGAAGTCTGCGAGCTGATCTTGGAGGCCAAAGGTCTGCTGGCCGCTCTTTTCGCCCGCTGCTGCCAAGGACAGCCATGAGCTGGAGCCTGCGCAATCTGCTCTGGGCGGTTCCGCTCGGCCTGCTTGTCAGCAGCCCGCTCTGGAAAGGGCGCGCCGCCGCCTTTCTAGAACCACGCGGGGGCTATGATGCCGCCGCTGCCGCCGCCTACACTCAGGAGACGCAGGAATTTGTCATGGAGGACGTGGTGCTGACCTTCACCTCGAACGGCCAGCTGACGTGGACAGTCAAAGCCGCGCAGGCCCGCACCGGCAAAACCGACCGCGAGATTGACATGAACGGCGTGGATGCCGTGTACAGCAAAAAAGGCGACGACCCGCTTTTGGTCACCAGCCGCCGGGGCCTGTACCGTATGGATGAAAAGCACCTGACTCTGACCGAGGACGTGGTGCTGACCAAGCCGGTGCAGCGCGAGCGGCTGCGCACCGAGCTGCTCCACTACTACGACACAAAAAAACTGCTTGTCAGTCCGGACAAGGTGCGGATCAGCAGCCCCAGCTTTGAGCTGCGCGGCGGCAGGATGAACTACGACATTTCCACCAAAGCCTATGATTTCGGCGGACGGGTGCATGTGGTCATGTAGGTCAGAGCATGACTGAACGCCTCAAGAACGGAGTCAAGACGGCTCTGGCGGCGTTCAGTCTTTTTATTGCTGCCGCTCTTCGCCAGCGTCCACGCAGCAGTTCTCAAATCAGAGGAGCAGATGTCCGAAATCACCTTGCTGTGGCATGACTATGAGACCTGGGGGCTGAATCCCCGCAGCGACCGGCCTGCGCAGTTTGCCGCTGTTCGCACCAATCTTGAGTTGGAGGAAATCGGCGAGCCGCTCGTGCTCTGGTGCCGCCTTGCCAGCGACGCGCTGCCGGACCCGCGCGCCGTGCTGCTGACCGGCATCAGCCCGCAGGAGGCGGCCAAGAAGGGGCTGAACGAGGCCGAGTTCTTCCGTCGGATCGAGGCCGAGCTGGCCCGGCCCGGCACCTGCGGAGTCGGCTACAACAGCCTCCGTTTTGATGACGAGGTGACACGCTTCGGCTTCTACCGCAACTTCATCGACCCTTACGCCCGCGAATGGCAGCACGGCTGCTCGCGCTGGGACATCATCGACCTGCTCCGCACCGCGCACGCCCTGCGGCCGGAAGGCATCAGCTGGCCGGAGCAGGACGGCTGCGTCAGCTTTCGCCTCGACCTGCTCGCCGCCGCCAACGGCATCACGCATGATGCCCACGAGGCCCTGAGCGATGTCCGCGCCACGCTGGATCTGGCCCGCCTGCTCCGGCGGCTCCAGCCGCGCCTCTATGACTACTGCTTCAACCTCCGCCAGAAGAGCGAGGCGACCAAACTGCTTGATCTAAGCAAAAAAGACATCGTCCTGCATGTCAGTGGCATGTATCCGGCGGTCAAGGGCTGCATCGCCCCAATCATGCCGCTGCTCCAGCATCCACGCAACAAAAGCGAGATCATTGTCTATAACCTGCGCCAGCCGCCGCAGATGTTGCTCTCGATGACACCGGAGGAGATGGCGGAAAACCTCTACGCCCGCAGCGAGGAGCAGCCGGAGGGCTTCGAGCGGCTGGCCCTAAAAGGGGCGCATGTCAACAAGTCGCCGGTGCTGGCCCCGCTCAACACCCTGCGCCCGGAGCTGGCCGCGCAGTGGCAGATTGACTTGCCCCAAGCCGAGCGGCACCGCGAGCAAATTTTAGCAGACAAAACACTGATGCAGCGGCTGACCACGCTCTATCAGAGCAGGCCGGACGTGCCGCCGGACGCGGACGCGGCCTTATATGAAGGCTTGATTTCTGATGCTGACCGCCGCCTCTGTGATGAGGCACTGACGAAAACTCCGGGCCAGCTTGCGGCCTGGCAGCCGCCTTTTGCCGATGAGCGGCTGCAAACGCTCTATTTCCGCTTCCGGGCGCGCAACTGGCCGGAGAGCCTGAACGCCAAGGAGCAGGCGCGGTGGCGGCACTTCTGCGAGGCCCGCCTGCTGGAAGGTCAGTTCGGCAACGAGCTGACCTTCACGCGCTACAAGCAGATTTTGGAAGAGCTGATCAGCAGCGGCGCGGCGGCGCAGCAGCCGGAGCTGTTCCGGCTGCTGGCGGATGTCTGAACGGACAACATCTTCTTTTTTTGCACGAAAAAAACTATGACCTCGCAGCGCGCAAGCACACGCAGTTTTGAACAGAAACGGAAAACAGAGGAGAATCCGGACGAAAGCCTGATCTGGGGCATCAACGCCGTGGCCGAGGCTTTGCGCGGCAATCCCCGCCGACTGAGCGAAATCTTCATCGAGAAAGGCAAAGCAGGAGCACGGCTGCAGGAGATCATTGAGGCCGCCCGCGAGGCTGAAGTGCGTCTCCGTTTTGTCGAGCTGGAGCGGGTCGGCCTGCCGAGCGGCTGCCGTCATCAGGGCGTGGCCGCCCGGCAGGCCGAGGCCGAGCTGCTGCCGCTGGCCGAGCTGCTGGCGGCGGAGCCGGAGCGCATCCTGCTGCTTGACTCCATCCAAGACCTTGGCAATCTCGGCTCCATTCTCCGCTCCGCGCTGGCGGCGGGCTTCAGCTCTGTCGTCATCACCAGCGAGCGCAGCGCGCCCCTGACCGGCGCCGTGACCCGCGCTTCTGCCGGAGCGGTCGCTCATCTCCGCATCAGCCGGGTGGTCAATCTCGCCGAAGCCTTGCGGCAGCTCAAAAGTCAAGGCTATTGGATATACGGAGCTGTGGCTGAAGCCGAGGCGCAGTCCATGTATCAGACCGACTTCAGCGGTAAAATCGGCATCGTCATCGGCAGCGAGGGCAAAGGCATCCGTCCGCTGGTGCAGAAATGCTGCGATCACTTGATCACCATTCCCATGCCCGGCGCGTTCAATTCCCTCAACGCTTCTGTCGCCGCCGCTTTGGTCATGTTTGAAACGGTGCGGCAGGCACAGAGGAGCAGCTCTTGATCCTCAACTCGATGTTGCAGCATTGTCTGTCCTGCTTAAAAAAGCAGGATTTGATTGTTTGACAAGACAGCAATTTGTTGCTGTTTCCGCTGTTTTTTTGTATCTGCATAAAGGCGGAAATTAATTTTATTATAGCTGTAGTGCTATAAAATGCCCTTCGGCTCCGCTCAGGGCACTTGCACGAACAAGCACTCTGAGCGGAGCCGAAGAGCGCGCAGTTCCTGAGCTTGTCGAAGGATGGCTCCTGAGCTTGCCGAATGATGAATTTTCAAATTATTCTGTTCCAGATGTAATGCCATGTTTGCGGCAACCGCCTTCACTAAGCTGTTTCTTTGATTTTAAATCAATAATTTTTCATCAACAGATGATATGCGACAACTGAAAAAAGAATACCAGGAATGCGGCGGCCAAGAGCTGGCTGCTGTCTGCGCCCGCATCGCCCTTGACACCAAGGCGGAAGAACTGACCGTGCTCGACGTGCGCGGCCAATCCTCCTTCACCGATTATTTCGTCATCATGAGCGGCCGCTCGACCCGCCATGTGCAGGCTCTGGCGGAGACCATTGAGGCGGAGCTGAACTCCAAGCGGGTGAGCAGCCAGCACGCCGAGGGTCTGCAAGAGGGCCTCTGGGTGCTGCTCGACTTCGGCGACGCGGTCGTGCATATTTTTTACAAAGAGCAGCGGGCGTTCTATGATCTGGAAGGCTTGTGGCACGACGCGCCCCGCTTGGATTTGAAAGAGGATTTGGGCGTTGCCGAGCCGGAGGTGGAAGAATGACGGCAGCGGGACGGCCTGTAGTTCTGGCGATTCTCGACGGCTGGGGCGTGGCTCCGGCCTCTTCGGCCAACGCGGTGGCTATGGCCCTGACTCCGAACATGGACAAATGGGCCGCCGAGTATCCTTGCACCACACTGACTGCGCACAACGGCGCGGTCGGCCTGCCGGAAGGACAGATGGGCAACTCCGAGGTCGGCCATCTTAATATCGGCGCGGGCCGGGTGGTCTATCAGGATTTCACCCGCATCAGCCGGGCCATTGCGCTGGGTGAATTTGCCAAGAATCCCGCCCTGACAGCCGTGCTTGACAAGGCGCAGGCGGCAGGCAGCAGGGTGCATTTCTGCGGCCTGCTCTCGGATGGCGGCGTGCATTCGCATCTCAGCCACTTGGCGGCTCTGCTGGAAATGACCGCTGCCCGGAAGATTGAGGCCAAAATTCACTGCTTCATGGACGGGCGCGACACCCCGCCCAGCAGCGGCGCGGGCTATATGCGGCAGCTCTTGGCAATCATCGAGCGTATCGGCTGCGGGCAGGTGGCGACTGTTTCAGGCCGCTACTGGGCGATGGACCGCGACACCCGCTGGGATCGGGTCGAGAAGGCGTGGCGGGCGATGGTTGACGGGCAGGGCTTGGCTGCGGCTGATCCGCTTGACGCGGTGACAGCGGCCTATGCTCGCGGCGAGACCGACGAATTCATTCAGCCGACCGTGCTGGACAAGGCGGGCCAAATTGCGGACGGCGATGCAGTGGTTTTCTTCAACTTCCGCGCTGACCGGGTGCGTGAGCTGTGTCATGCCTTCATTGATGCCGATTTTAAGGGCTTCGAGGTCAGCGGTAGGCCCAAGCTGCTCGAATTGGTGACGATGACGGAATACGAGGCGGAATTTCCTTTCTCGGTCGCTTTTCCGCCGCAAAACCTGACTCGCATTCTCGGTGAAGAGGTGAGCAAGGCCGGGCTGCGCCAGCTGCGCATTGCCGAGACCGAAAAATACGCGCATGTCACCTACTTCTTCAACGGCGGGCGCGAGGAGCCGTTCCTCGGCGAAGAGCGCATTCTGGTCGAATCGCCGCGCGACGTGGCCACCTACGACCTCAAGCCGTCCATGAGCGCGAACGAAGTTACCGACCGCCTGCTGGAGGCTTTGGCTGAACCGCGCCACGAGCTGATCATCCTCAATTTTGCCAACGGCGACATGGTTGGCCATACCGGGGTCTTGGCCGCAGCGGTGCGGGCCTGCGGAACGGTTGACCGCTGCCTTGGCCGCATCGCCAAGCGGCTGCACGAGCTGGGCGGCATCCTTGTCGTCACCGCCGACCACGGCAACGCCGAGATGATGGTCAACCCGGAGACTGGCGTGCCGCACACCGCGCATACCCTCAACCCTGTGCCGCTGATTCTCGTCAGTGATAAGCACAAAAGCCGCACACTGAAGAACGGCGGCGCGCTGAAAGACATTGCCCCGACCTTGATGCACTTGCTGGGGATAGAGCAGCCGGGGGAGATGGAAGGGGAAAACTTGATCGCACAATAACGGAGGGAGCAGGGCTGGTGCTACAGTCCTGCCCGATGAAAAGAAATGCCTTTTGAAAATTTGCTGAATATCTCTGTCAAGAAAGACTTAGTTGATTATCTTTCTGCGCTGCTGACTCCGACTGTCGCTGTCTTAGGAATAGTTATTGCTTATAGACAATGGCGTACAGAAGAAGCGCGGCGGAGGCATGATCTGTTTGATAGGCGAAATAAGCAATTTGATGCTGTTGTGAAATTTGTATGTTCAGTTGTTTCCTACACCAGCCTGACTGATGAAAAATTCGTGCTATATCAAGAAATAATGATATTTGAACGTGAAATTGCAGGGATTCAATTTATTTTTAATCCGGAAATAAAAAATTATGTTAGCGAGCAGATAATTAAACCAAGCAAGGAAATTCAACAGCTTCGCTCAAAATATGACAGGATAGCATCAGAAGAAGAACGCGGGAAGAACAGAGCGTGTCAAGAAGAAATCTATAGAACATTATGGGACAACTTGCAGATATTCCAAGAAAAGACGCTGAAATATAGGTAAATGTGAACCATAAGTGATCAATTAAATAAAATACTATCATTATGGTGATGAATAAATCTCCAAACAGATGCTGTCAAATTCTCAATACTTCTCGAAAATGACAATGTCTTTCTGACTAATGCCGATAACCTTTGC
>NZ_JBLWEM020000015.1:0-5886 GCF_048287365.2 Candidatus Electronema sp. JC
TAGACTGTTTTTTGTATTATGCTGTAAAATCATTATGTTCTGTATTTTTTCAAACGGCCTGAAAAAGGAGGTGGATAACGGGAACCGGATAACATCTTGATTTGTCGGAATAAATATGCGGCCAGCAGGCGGAAAGGAGGTGAAAAAAAGGTGGGAATGTCTCTCAATAAGAGGGATAACGGAAAATGGGCATCAAGCCTGTTGATTTCATTGGCGAAAAAAAAGGTGCCCTCGGAAGTCATGCCCTGATGAAGAAGGGATTGAGACTTGGAAGACCGTCGCTTTTCAACTTAGACCACTTACAATAGCCTCGGAAGTCATGCCCTGATGAAGAAGGGATTGAGACGGTTTGTTGCTGTATACATCTGTAACCCCAATTGATGCTCGGAAGTCATGCCCTGATGAAGAAGGGATTGAGACTGCAAGTAACCCTATCCAAAATAATGCATTGAGAAGGCTCGGAAGTCATGCCCTGATGAAGAAGGGATTGAGACAACCTCCATAAAAATGGTATCTGGGAAACTAAAATTATCCTCGGAAGTCATGCCCTGATGAAGAAGGGATTGAGACTTTCCAGCAGCAGAACTCTCCACAAGAAGATCACCTACTTTACTCGGAAGTCATGCCCTGATGAAGAAGGGATTGAGACCTGCCCTCCCCTGACGCTTTCGTAGTCCTGCTAACAAGGTATCTCGGAAGTCATGCCCTGATGAAGAAGGGATTGAGACCTTCTATAACCAGTTAGACCCAGCTCTTCACACTCTTTGTGGCTCGGAAGTCATGCCCTGATGAAGAAGGGATTGAGACCTCCTTGCTGGTGGTCCACCTGCGAAAGTCAGCAAATCTCTCGGAAGTCATGCCCTGACGAAGAAGGGATTGAGACTGGGCAATCCAAAAACAACAGGCCGGAAGAGATTCCTCTCTTCCGGCCTGTTGTCTGTTCAACCTGCGGAGGGGCGGTTCATGAACCGCCCTTGCTGCTTAGAACACGCCTTTCACTTTGCCAGTCTCCACATCCACATCAATGCGGCGGTAGGCCGGATCGGAAGCCGTGCCCGGCATCAGCGTGATTGCCCCGGCCACGGGCACGACAAAGCCTGCGCCCTTGTAAGTGAGAATGTCGCGGATGGGCAGCGTCCAGCCTTTGGGCGCGCCTTTCAGCTTCGGATCGTGCGAGAGCGAGAGATGGGTTTTCACCATGCAGGTGGTCATCTCCTTCATCTCCGGGTCTGCCTCAAGCCGCTTCAGCTTGGCCTGCGCTTCTGGTGTGTAGCTCACGCCGTCGCCGCCGTACACTTCCTTGACAATCAGCTCGATGCGCTTGGAGAGCGGGGTCTCCAAGTCGTAGAGGAACTTGAAGTCGTTCGGCTCTTCGCAGGCATCAATAACCGCATCAGCGAACTCCAGCGCACCGTCACCGCCGTACTGCCAGTGCTTGGAGAGCGCGACACGGGCACCGGCAGCCTCGCAGATACGGCGCACGGCCTTGGTCTCGTTGTCGCTGTCGGTGTAGAAGGCGTTGATGCAGACAACCGGGTTGATGCCCGCCTTCTTTACGGTCTCGATGTGGTGGATCAGGTTCTCGCAGCCCTTCTCCACCCAGCCGACGTTCTCGCCTTTGTATTCCTCCGGCATTGGACGGCCCGGCACCGGGATAGGCGCACCACCGTGGCACTTGAGCGCACGGATGGTTGCGACGACTACTGCGCAGTTCGGCTTGAGGCCGGAGTAGCGGCACTTGAGGTTCCAGAACTTCTCGAAGCCGATGTCTGCGCCAAAACCAGACTCAGTGATGTTGTAATCTGCCAGCTTGAGGGCCACGCGGTCGGCAATGACCGAGGATTGACCAATAGCGATGTTGGCGAACGGCCCAGCATGGACAATCACTGGCTGACCTTCAATGGTCTGCATCAGGTTGGGGTTAATCGCATCCACCATCCACGCGGTCATTGCACCTGCCACATCTAAGTCCGTGGCGGTGATTGGCCTGTCTTGCTTGTCATAGGCCATTACCATCCTGCCGATGCGCTCGCGCATATCTTTCAGATCCTTGGCGATGGACAGAATCGCCATGATCTCGGAGCTGACCGCGATGTTGAAGCCGGACTGCATGGTCATGCCGTCTGAAGTGCCGCCAAGACCGATGGTGATGTTGCGCAGGGCTTGGGCGCAATAGTCCATGATCCAGCGGAACTCCACCTTCTTTGGGTGGATGTCGAGACGGCGCAGGCCGCGCTGGGCAAGCTGCTCGTCGGTGTAGTTGCTCTCATGCTGCATACGGGACGTGAGCGCGACCATGCCGAGGTTGTGGGCGTTCATGATCGCGTTGATGTCGCCGGTCATGCCGAGCGAAAAAGGTGTCAGCGGCACGCACTGCGACAGGCCGCCGCCTGCCGCCGAGCCTTTGATGTTCATGGTCGGGCCGCCGGAAGGCTGACGGATCGCGCCGACCACGGACTTGCCGCGCTTGCCCATGCCCTGCACTAAGCCCATTGAGCAGGTGGATTTGCCCTCGCCGAGCGGGGTTGGAGTGATGGCGGTCACATCAATATACTTGCCGTCGGGCTTGTCCTTCAGCCGCTCAAGGATGGCGCGGTAGTCCAGCTTGGCCAAGTAATGACCGTGCGGCAGCAGCTCCTCCTTCTTCAAGCCGAGCTTCTCGCCCAGCTCATAGACGGTTTTCATGTTGCTTTCAGCGGCTTCGGCGATTTCCCAGTCGGCGTGTTTGGTGGGATCCAAGGGCATGGCGGTTCTCCTCTGCGAAAGTTGTTATGAGAAAGGGGCAAAAATATATTTCAGCGGCGCATGAAAACGCGCCGGAAAGGGCGCGGCAAGGACAATGATGCGAACACATTTGATAACAGTTTTTTGCTGAAATGTCAACAAAGAGCGGATCGGCCAGCGGCAGCCGTCACATTCCGCCGCGCAGGCGGCATAGTCCTGATCTCAAAAAAACAGACAGATTCCTGCCTTTTCCTTGACCGCGCCGCCAGCTCGCGCATCTCTTATAAAAAAGAGTGAACAGTACGTTTCATGCAATGAAACAGGGCAGGCTGCCCAAAATTGTGCCGTCCGCAGCGCACTGGGAACGCCTCCAGCTCTGTTTTGGCAGGCCGCGTTCTTTTGCGTTTACTTCCGGCGCAGAGCATGGTTAGGTATCTGCGCATGACCGCCGGAACAGCCCGGCTTTCCCCAGTCCGTTCTTTTTTGAGCCGCAATGAAACGCCTTCATCTCACCAGCCTCGGCTGCGCGAAAAATTTAGTTGATTCCGAGCTGATGCTCGGCTCCCTCGAACTCAGCGGCTGGCGGGCCGTGGAAGACCCGGCAGAAGCCGAGCTGCTGCTGGTCAACACCTGCGGCTTCATCCGTCCGGCGGTCGAGGAGGCGGTGGATGAGATTTTGCGGCTGGCTGAGTGCAAGCAGGCGGATCCGGCGAAAAAGCTGGTGGTGACCGGCTGCCTTGTCCAGCGCTACGGCAAGGATTTGCAGAACGAGCTGCCGGAAGTGGATTTGTTTGTCGGCATTGACGACCAGCAGCGGCTGCCGGAGCTGATCAGCGAGCTGACGGGCGGCGAAGGCGGCAGGCTGATTCTGCATCAGCCCTCATGCGGCCTGATCAGCAGCGCGATGCCGCGCCGCCTCTCCACCCCGCCCTTCCGCAGCTGGCTGAAGATCACCGAGGGCTGCGACAACCGCTGCACCTACTGCATGATTCCGGCCATCCGGGGCAAACTGCGCAGCCGTCCTGCCGCCGATCTCGTCATTGAGGCCCGCGCCTTGGAGCAGGCCGGGGTGAAAGAGCTGTCCCTCATCGCCCAAGATTTGACCGCCTATGGCAGCGATTTGGGCAGCAGTTTGCCCGTCCTGCTCCGCCAGCTGCTGCAAGAAACTGAGATTCCTTGGCTGCGCCTGCTCTATCTCTATCCCGCCTCAGTCACCGACGAGCTGCTTGATCTGATGGCCGAGCAGCCGCGCATCCTGCCCTATCTCGACATCCCCTTTCAGCATGTCAGCAGCGCGGTGCTGCAACGGATGAACCGCCGCTACGGGAGCAAGGAGCTGGACCGGCTCATCGCCCGGATCAGCAGACGAGTGCCGGACTGCGCTCTGCGCACCACCCTGATGGTCGGTTTTCCCGGCGAAACTGAGGACGATGTGCAGGAGCTGCTCGACTGCCTGCAAAGCTGGCAGTTAGATCATGTCGGCGTTTTTCCCTACGAAGATGAGGAGGGCGCGCCAGCGGCGGAGTTCCAGCCCAAAGTGCCGGACGAAGTGAAGCAGGAACGTTTTGCGCGGGTGATGGAGTTACAAGCGCAAATCAGCCAGCAGCGATTGCGGCGGCTGGTCGGGCGCGAAGAGGACGTGCTGGTCGAGGGCGTGAGCCAAGAAACAGAGCTGCTGCTGGAAGGCCGCACCCGCTTTCAGGCTCCTGAAATTGACGGCTGCGTCTACATCAACGAGGGGGAGGCAAGCCCCGGCGACATCGTCAGAGTCCGCATCGCCGAGGCCCACATCTACGACTTGGTGGGCGGAATCATCAGCTGAGTTCCGCCCTCAGCCAAGACGGCCTTATTTGCCGCCTGCTTTCCGCGCCGCCTCGTCCACCCGCTCGCGCAGGTCTTTGCCGACCTTGAAGAAGGGCAGCTTTTTCGGAGCCACGTCGATCTTCTCGCCGGATTTGGGGTTGCGGCCAGTGTATGAGCCGTATTTTTTGACCGTGAAGCTGCCAAAGCCACGGATTTCGATGGAATCGCCCTTGACCAGCGCCTCGCTCATGGTGTCGATGATGGTTTTAGCCACCGAGGCGGTCTCACGCACTGGCAGATTGACTTTTTCCGCCAAAGTTTCAATCAGTTCTGATTTATTCATCTGTCAGCTCTCTCTCCATTTTCTGGAACTGGGCCGCGCAGGCCGTCCCAGCATTGATCTGGTTGGTGTCCGCCCGTCTGCGTCAGTCTGGGCAAAGATCGTTATCAATACTATTAAAGCAGTTATCGTTCTGATTGTAAAGGGCTTTTGGATTTAACGAAGAGAAAAATCTTTTCAAGATCAGTTTTTCCTAAAAAACGGCACTTCCCCGGCCCCAGACTGCCCAGCCGCAGGCCGCCGTAGGCCGTCCGTTTCAGCCGCAGCACCGGATGGCTGACCGCCTGAAACATCTTCCGCACCTGCCGTTTTTTGCCCTCGTGGATGATTATTTCAATCACCGCGCGGCCTTTTTTCTGCCGCAACACCTTGGTCTGCGCGGGCCAAGTCATCTGCCCGTCAATGAGCAGGCCCTGCTCCAGCCGCCGCAGGTTTTCTTCGCTCGGCAGCTCGCGCACTGTGGCCTCGTAGGTCTTCCTCACCTCGAATTTCGGATGCAGAATTCTATTGGCCAGCTCGCCGTCGTTGGTCATCAGCAACGCGCCCTCGCTGTCGAGATCAAGACGGCCTACTGGAAAAAGCCGTGTTTTGACCTCCGGCGGCAGCAGCTCGCTGACAATCGGGCGGCCCTGCGGATCGGACAATGTGGTGACGTAGCCGCGCGGCTTGTTGAGCAGCAGATAAATTTTCTCCTCCTCGCGCCGCAGCGGTCTGCCGTCAACGGCGATGACTGACTGCGCTGGATTGGCCTTGCAGCCCAGCTCAGTGACCACTTGGCCGTCCACAGTCACCCGCCCAGCGGCGATGAGCTGCTCGGCGGCCCGGCGCGAGCAGATGCCCGCGCTGGCGATAATTTTTTGCAGCCGCTCCATTTATTTTGTGGATTCAAGTTCCAAGTGCAACTTTTTGGCAGGCTTCCAAGAATAGCTTTTTTGGCGTGTTGAAGCCAAGAGATTTTCGTGGCCTGTTGTTAATTTTTTCCGCGATGCAGTTGATGTCCTGCTGGCTCAACGTGTCGA
>NZ_JBLWEM020000016.1:0-18250 GCF_048287365.2 Candidatus Electronema sp. JC
GGGATTCTGCTCGACGCGGTAGCGGATGGCCATGATGATGTCCTCTCTGGGTGGTTAACGTGCTGATGCTGCCGGACAATGCGTTGATTTCCCAAGATACGGAGCAGCAGGCCCGCTGTCAATGAAAATATGGGCGGAGTCTATGCAGGCATGGGGCGATCCCCGATGCTGGCATGGAGGCATGTCCCAACGAGCTTGGAGCTGCCCTCCAACGCAGCATGGAGGATCACGCCATGCTGGCATTGAGATTCCCCTCATGCCAGCATTGAAATTTGCTCCATGCTGGCATGGAGCGGAGGCCGCCTGCTGGATTGCCGGATTTTCTTTGTTGACGCGGGGGGAGATACTCCGTAAAGTGAGTGGTTGTTTCACTGATACTGTCAGTGTGTTTCTAATCTTCTGTACCGCCTTCGGTGGTGAATTTTTAAACAAAGGAGAAAAAAGATGAAACGAGTACTATGGAGTACCATTATTGTATGCTTAGGTGTGCTGGGTACAGGTATAGGTACGGCTTTCGCTGAAAAATGCGATGGCACAGAAGGTATGATTAATGGGGAGTGGCAAATCCATTGGATCAAGACAGGCAATACCTGCTCCTGCTCTGGTGATGCCGAAACATGGACGGTGACCCAGACCAAACAAGGCACAATGACAGCTAACCTTACGGTTTATAGAGGCTATAAAGGTAAAGGATTTATGGCTATGAAGCGTAATGTGACGGATGGGAATGACTGCAACTACATTGGTGCGGTAATAGGTGATATGACACAAGGAAAGTACAGTATCAAAGGACAGTACTTTTGCAAAAACGGAGGGCCGTATAACTGGGAGGTGACGTGCGTCAAGTGACCGACAAGTTATACGGAAGCAGCCTGACTGTGTTTAGTTGAGGAACGACACCCGACACCTTGTTTGCCCTTTCCTTTTCTTGCTGCCTCTGTCAACAGGGAAAGGAAAGTAGGGCGCAGCGCCACTTAAACTCACACCTCCCGCACGATCTCTTTCCGCTTGTTCTGATGAACCTCCTCTCCCTGATCGGCAACACGCCCATAGTCCCGCTGCGGCGGCTGGCATCTCCTGAAGGCGGCGCAATCTACGCCAAGCTGGAAGCTATGAACCCCGGCGGCTCGGTGAAAGACCGGCCCGCGCTGCTGACGATTGGTTGAGGCTTGGGCGCGGCATGTCTGCCAAGAACTGCATGGCCGTCATGAATGTCCAATTCAGTCAGGAGGAAGGACGACTTTATGAATTTTTTTATAATTCACTGCATAGAGGCTGGAATCTGTCCGCCGGGCGGACCGATCCTGCTCTTGCTGGCAGGTTTGGCGGCCCATAAACGCTGGCAGCGCGCTTCATTGATTTTGATCAGCCTGGCGGCGCTGATCCTCTACTTCAGCAGCATTCCCTTCACCAATGGACTGCTTGCGCGTTGGCTTGAGCCGGAGCAGCCGCCCGCTGTTGCGACTCTTAAAACCGCAGGGGCTATTGTTGTCCTCGGATTCCGACCTTACCACAACGCGCCTGAGTACGGCGGCGCGACCTCGGATCCGGATGAAATTTCACGGCTGCGTTACGCCGCGCGCCTCCATAGAAATACCGGCCTGCCCGTTGCGGTCATCGGCGGCGACAGGCTCAATACAGGAAGCACTGGCTCTGCGAGGATGGGAGACGTGCTTGAGCGGGAATTCAATGTGCCTGTCCGCTACAGGGATGGCCGCAGTGCTCACACGTTCGACAACGCTAAATACGCTCATGAGATGCTCTCGAAAGACGGCATCAGCCGTATTGTGCTGGTGACTCACGCATGGCACATGCGGCGTTCAAAGCTCTCGTTTGAGCAGGAAGGTTTTTCAGTCATAGCGGCGCCTACGCAATTCTTCATCCCCGGCCCGCTGCAAAAAGGAATTGGAGCATGGGTGCCGACATCTGACGCTTTGGAGCGCAATCGATGGTTTTTTCACGAAATTGCAGGACTGCTGTGTTTCGCGTTTTTTTGAAAAGCGCAGCAGGCTGATCCTGTTTGCGTGCAACAGCGGCGGTGAAGGGGCAGCCCCGAATATGAGGGTTGATTTTCACCGCCCTGCACGGTATATTGTTTCAGCTTCATCCCGCCGCATCCGCGCCAATAGCTCAGCTGGATAGAGCAACGGCCTTCTAAGCCGTAGGCCGCAGGTTCGAATCCTGCTTGGCGCACCAGCAATCACCGTTCTGAACACGAGAGCCGAGCAGCCTGCGGGCATTTTCCAGCATGGCGACAACGTTGCTTGCGGCCTTCCTTGAACTGCTCTTCCCGCCCCGCTGCATAGGCTGCGGGGAGCAGATGCTTTCTTCCCGCCCGCCGCTCTTCTGCCCGGCCTGCCAGACCAAGCTCGCTCCTTTTCCGCCCTGCTCCGCCCGGCAGAATGACCTCCCGTTCATCGCGCATTCGCTCTGCATTTATCAAGAGCCAATCAGCAGCCTCTTGGTGCGGCTGAAATTCAAGGGCGACCTTTCCGGCCTGTCAACCATCGCCGCGCTGGCCCGCGCGGCACAAGCGGAACGCCTGCCGCCGGAGCCGGACTTGATCCTGCCGGTGCCGCTGCACCGCAGCCGCCTGCGCTGGCGCGGCTTCAATCAGGCCGTCCTGCTGGCGAGAACTTGTTTCCCCTGCTGGAAGGACAAAATCCGCGTTGACCTGCTTCAGCGGCATAAAAAGACTGCGCCGCAGCTCGGTCTGAGCGGCGCGGAACGGCGCAGCAATTTGGCCGGGGCCTTCCGCGTCCGCAGGCCAGAGGCGGTCAGCGGCAGGCGCGTGCTGCTGGTGGATGATGTTTTCACCACCGGCTCGACCCTGCGCGAATGCGCCGAGGCGCTGCGGCAGGCCGGAGCGGCGGAGATTGCAGCCTTCACAGTGGCGCGGGCAGCGGGCTGATCAGCTGAGGACGCGCAGCAACTCTTCCAAGGCGGCGATATCCGGGCAGGCCATGATCTCCTGCCGGACCGCCGCTGCGCCGGGCAGTCCGGCCAGACAGCGGCTGACGTGGTTCTTGATGCGGAAGAGGAGCTTAGTTGTGTCGATGTGCTGCCCGGCCAGCTCCAGATAGCGGCGGATGAGCGGCAGCCGGGCGGCAAGACTCTCCGGCCTGCCTTCTGGCCGGAATATCCACGGATTGCCCAGCGCGCCCCGCCCGATCATCACCGCGTCGCAGCCGGTCTCGGCCATCATCGCCAAGCCATCCGAATGGCTGCAAATGTCGCCGTTGCCGATCACCGGAATGGCCACCGCCCGCTTCACCGCCGCGATCATCTGCCGGTCGGCCCGTCCGCCGAACTGCTGCGCCCAAGTGCGGGCGTGGATGGTCACGGCAGCGGCCCCGGCGGCCTCGCACATCCGGGCGAAGTCCGGCGCGACAATGGAATCGTCGTTCCAGCCGCTGCGGAACTTGACCGTCACCGGCAAGCTCGTGCTGTCCGCCACCGCACGGATGATCTGCTCGGCCAGCGCACGGTTCTCCGGCTTCATCAGGGCGACTCCGCAGCGTTTTTTCACCACTTTCGGCACCGGACAGCCCATGTTGATGTCAATCAGATCCACCGGCATGACCGAGACCGCCGCCGCCGCCCGGCCCATGCTCTCCGGCTCGCTGCCGAAAAGCTGCACCGACCAAGGCCGCTCCTCCGGCACGGTCTTGAGCATGGCGATGGTCTGCTGCTGGCCGTAATTGAGGCCGTGGCAGCTGATCATCTCCGAGACGACCAGCCCGGCCCCCTGCTCGCGGCAGAGCAGGCGGAAGGCCAAATCGGTGTAGCCGGCCAGCGGCGCGAGGATGAAAGGATTGTCAAGCGTGAGCGGGCCGATGCGCATGGCCTTGTTCAGCACATCTGGCAGCCTCTGCCCCGCGCCTTGAGCGGACAGCTGTCGCCGTCAATGATCAGCGGGCAGAGCTGGCGGCTCTGCGGCGGCAGGCCGGTGAAGCCGCGCAGCCTGGCCTTCACGCCGTCCACAGTCCGCTGACTCAGCTCCTTGGCCATGCCGATGTGCTTCTCCGGCAGGATGGCCTGCTCGATCTCCTCGCGCTGAAAATTGCCTGCCACCTCCGGCTGCTGCATCAGAATGTCCAGCACGGGCCGGCGGCTGTCCGCCGCCTCCATCGCGACCTTGTAGACCAGAGCGTGGGCGTTCTCCTTGCCGATTTTCGTGCCGATGAAGAACATCAGGGCCTCGCTGGAAATCAGCGGCGCGGCGCGGAGGACGTTCTCGCGCACCCGCTCCTCGTGCACGGTCATGTCGGCGAGAATGTGCTTCATCATCGCCAGCAGGCCGCAGGTGTAGAGCGACGCGTCGGTGAGCGCGGCCCATTCCAGCCGCACCGAGCGGTAGTCGCGCTCGTGCTCGCAGAGCAGGCTGTCAAAGCCGAGCATGGCCTGCGCCTTGACCAATTTTGATAAAACCACCACCTGCTCGCACAGCTCCGGGTTGCGCTTGTGCGGCATGGTGCTGCTGCCGATCTTGCCGAGATGGAACGGCTCTTCCATCTCGCCGGTTTCGTTGCGGGCAAGGCAGCGTATTTCGTCAGCAATCCGCGCCAGCGAGCCGCAGATCAGGGCGAGGACGGAGAGGTATTCGGCGAAGCGGTCGCGGGCGGCATGCCAGGCCACCATCGGGGCGGCAAGTCCGAGCCGGGATGAAAATTCCTCCAGCAGCGGCAGCGCCTTGTCGCCGAACGCGTCCATTGTCCCCACGCCGCCGAAAAGCTGACTGACCAAAACCCGCTTCTTCATCGCTTGCAGCCGCTCGAAATTGCGCCAGGTCTCGTCGAGCCAGCCCGCCATTTTCAGGCCCATTGTCGTCGGCAGGGCGTGCTGGCAGTGGGTGCGGCCTATGGTCACCAAATCCTGATGCTGCTGCGTCCGCTGGATGAGCAGCCGCGTCAGACAGTGCAGGTCGCGCTCGACAATGGCGATGATGTCGCGCAGCTCCAGCACTTGGGCGGTGTCCTGGATGTCCTGGGTCGTGGCTCCGAAGTGAATGAACTGGCCCGATTCTTTGTCGCAGGCGTTGCGCAGGGCAGCGAGCAGGGGCATCAGCGAATGATTGGTCAGCTTCAGCCCGGCGCGGATCTCTTCAAGGTTGAACAGGCTGATCTGCGCGTTCTGCTGGATGTTTTCCGCCGCTGCGACCGGGATGATGTCCAATCCGGCCATCGCCATGGCCAAGGCCGCCTCCACGTCCAGCCAGCGCTGGTAGCGGCGCAGGTCGCAGAAAACTTGGCGGGCCTCAGGCGTGGTGTAGCCGCCGCTGTAAAAGCTGGAGTCAGTGATGTGGCTGAGGGGAGTGCAGGCAGTCATCGTCTTGAGTCGGAAAAGTGTCAGGCGGCCAGCCGCAGAGCCAGATATGGCGCCACGTTCAGCAGCAGCACGCCGGTTTTATAGAAGGCCATTGCCGCGTAATGAATCGCGTCAAACTGCTCCGCCGGGATGCGGAACCAGCGGCCATGCAGCTGGAGCAGCCAGTCATGCGCGAAGCGGAAGACCAGGAACCAGAGCAGCAGGATGCCGTAGTTGATGACGGCGGACCAGAGGAGGACGGCGCAGGCAAGATCAAGGCTCATCAGTTCTTCTCCAAACGGCAAGGGGTGGATTCCGCTGACATGGCGGGCGCGGCTGGCGGTGTGGAGGCAGCGTATAGCCCGGCGGCGGCTTTGTCAAGGACTTTGGCCCTGACGCATCCCCGGCGGCGGCTTTCTCACGTTTTCCTCGCCGCTGTTTAATACCTTCTGAACAGAGACCCGGTTCAATCAAGACCCTCAGCCGCTGCCGCCGGCAGCCGGACAGATCAACCGCTTTCAAGGAGAGAACGATGAAGAGGACAGCCTGTCTTGCGGCATTTGCCGCAGCCTTGGCCTTCACCGCCGCGCCGCCGGAAGGCGCCGCCCAGCAGCGCGAGACCATCCTGCGCATTCACGGCTCCAACACGGTCGGAGCGCAGCTTGCCCCTGACCTGGCCGCCGCCTTCCTGCTCAAGCAGGGAGCTGCCGCCGTGCGGCGGAAGGAGATCGCCGCAGGCACGGAGATGGACGTTGAGGGCGATTTTCCCGGCGAGCAGCGGGTCAAGGTCATTGAAATCCGGGCGCATGGCTCCTCCACCGCCTTCAAGGGGCTGAAGGAGGAGCAGTGCGACATCGGCATGGCCTCGCGGAAGATCAAGGACAGCGAGCTGAAAGAGCTTGCCGCGCTCGGCGACATGAGCGGCAGCGCCAGCGAGCATGTGCTGGCCTTGGACGGCGTGGCGGTCATCGTCAACAGCGCCAACACCGCTGTGTCGAAAATGAGCTTCAGCGAGCTCGCCCAAGTTTTTTCCGGTGAGATCAGCGACTGGTCAAAGCTCGGCTGGACAGCTGCGCCGATCAGCCTTCATGCCCGCGATGAGAACTCCGGCACCCACGACACCTTCAAAAGCCTGGCGCTGGGAGAGAAAAAACTGGCGGCGGCGCAACGCTGGGATTCCAATGAGGGCCTTTCTGACGCGGTGAACAAGGACATCCGCGCTCTCGGCTACTGCGGCCTGCCCTATGTCAAGCACAACAAGGCGCTGGCCATCTCCGACGGCGGCCCGGCGGTGCGGCCCACGGTCTTCACTGTGGCCACCGAAGACTATCCGGTCAGCCGCCGCCTTTATTTGTACACTCCGGCTGTCCCGGAAAATCCCCACACCCAAGATTTCATTTCCTTCGCCTTGGGCAGCGAAGGGCAGCAGTTGGTCAGGAAGCATAAATTTGTTGATCTGACCGTCTCCGCCGAGGAGCACAAGGTCGAGGTCGCTCTGGGAACCAATCAGAACTATCAGGTGCTGTACAAATATCTGACCGCTGTGCGGGGCGCGAAACGGCTGTCGGCCAGCTTCCGCTTCAAAGGCGAGACGCTGGAATTAGACAGCAAGGCCCAGCGCGATCTTGACCGGCTGGTCGACTTCTTCGCCGCGCAGGGGCCGAAAGAGGTGATTCTCGCTGGATTCTCCGACCGCGAGGAGGATGCGTCCCGCCGGGCCGAGGGGCCGGTTGACCGCAGATATGCCGAGAATTTGGAGCTGTCCTGCAAGCGGGCGGAAGCGGTCAGGGAGGAGCTGAATTCGCGCGGCATCAAAACGGCGGAGCTGCTCTGCGTCGGCAGCGAGCTGCCGGTGGCCGCCAACACCGCAGAGCTGGGCCGGGAGAAAAACCGCCGGGTGGAAGTCTGGATGCGGTGATGGAGTCACTGACAGCAAGCGTCCTCTTTCGGAGACAGCATAGTGTGAGCTACGGAGGCACTACGGTGTCTCGGTAGGAGACACTACGCTAACTCGGATGGAGTCACCATAGTGTCTCTTGGGGAGATACTATGGTGTCTCCCCGCCGCCGACTGCCCGCTGAATGGCCGCACGGTGCCGCAGGGCGATTGGCGAGCTGCATCTACTCCTTGTTGCCGCGCCGCTGCACGTTTGCTTCGCAGTCTGGGTCAATGTCCCATGCTCCCCTGTCATTATCTCGAAGGTCATTGTCCTCGAATATGCCACCTCCGTTATCACACACTCTAATACCTACGCCCCCGTTTTGAGAGATGCAGTTGCGTCGCAGGGTCGCACTTCCGTTTGACGTGATTATCACACCACCCAATCCGTTGACGGAGATTTCGTTATCCTCCAGCGTACTTTGACTCGGCCCGCGAACATCAATACCGTATGTCGGAGCATCAAGAATACGGTTACGGCACAAACATGGAGTTGCGCTGCCGTGAATCAATACGCACCTCATACCTTTCCCTGAGATAACGCAATCATCAAGTTTAAGTTTACCTTGGGAAATATCGATACAAGATTTACCATGTCTACTGATGACCCAATCTTCTATGCCATTTTGGCGAATTGTAAGATTAGTAATTTTTCCATTGTCAGCTCGAAAGAGAACTCCGACATGCTTGTAAAATGATTCAATTACAATGTCGTTTCTATCTCCGTCACCCTCTATTTCAACTGGCTTGTCAATCACAATGGCTTCCTTGTACAAACCAGGTCGCACAAGGATTCGCGTACCAGATTTCGCTGCTTTGATCGCATCGGTGATAGTTGCATAGTCACCACGGCCTTTCTGATCAACAATTATGGTGTGCGGCTCGGTCGTTGCTGCTGGCGCAAGCGGCTGTCTTCGCTCCAAGGCTTCCATAATCTGCTGCGCCATCTTCGCAAGGGCTTTACGAAGCTGCGGCGAGGTGAAGTCCTCAAAGCGCAAGTCCCGCCAATCCGCATACTGCCGCGCCGCGATAGTCTTCGCCAACTCGTCCTGTTCCCGCTTGGCTTTATCTTGCAGCACAGGGCAATTGACATAATAAACCGGCAGGATGAGATCACTGCGGCCCAGCGTCTCTTCCCGCTTCAGGAACCGCTCCAGCTCATCCCGGCAGGCCGCGCTTTTGAAGAATGCTGGCGTGAGGATAGGAATGAGAAAGGTGACAGCATCAAGCGACTGGTTGATGCGATCCTGCCACTGCTGGCCCCAAGCAATGTCCTTGCGGTCTTGAAAGATGTCGAACGGCTCGCCGGTGTGCATCCGCACTTCGCCGCTCAGACGTTCGCGGAACTGCGTCATCCATCCGTTGTCATGACGGTCGTCCTCATTCACATAACTCATGAAGGCAAGTGCTGTCCGGCTCATGTCAATTTTCTCCGCAGCGGCAAGAACTGGCTGTTTCTGAAGCAGGGGGAAATCCCCCTGCGCAGTTTCACGCCGCTGCCAGCTCCGCGCCGCTGCTGATCCACCGCCGCAGCCGGAGCAGCTCGTCGTTCCAGCGGTCTGAGACCCGGAGCTGAATGAAGACCCGGAACAGATCGTTGACCAAATCAATGCCCTCTTCCAGCAGGGCAACGCGCTCCAGAATCTGCCCTTCCAGCCCTTCGCGCTCATTGCCGCCGCCCTCGTCGGCCCCGGCAGTGGCGGGCAGCTTCATGCTGCGGAACTCCAGCGTGGCCGCTGTGAGGGTGAAGCTGTACTCGCGCTCCTCGCTGCCGATTTTCAGGCGGGCCTGCTCCGGCCGCTTGCCAAGAGCCAGCCCGGCGCGGGCCTCCTTCAGCTCAGTCATCAGGCCGCGACAGACCAGCTTTTCGCATTCCGGGCCTTCGCCGCACTCCAGCAGCATGTGCTTCTCAAAGACCACTGGCACATCGCCACGGCTTGGCACAGCCACGCTGCCGCCCCGCTCCTCGGATTTGCACCAGAGCCAGATCAGGAACTCTTGGCCAAGGAAACGTTTTTCTTCGATGATGTCAAGCAAATCCATGTTCGTTGCCGTGGGTTAGAGTAAGGATGCGGGCTGGAGGGTTTCGAGCTTGGCAGCCGCCTGCTCGTCGAGGAGCTGAAGCGCGCTGTTCCACGGCACCTGCATGACTAAGGAAAGGCCGAAGGTCTCCCTGAACAGCTCCTCCAGCAAAGCCAGCGGCTTGCGGCCATTGGAGAAAAACAGCACCGTGCCTTTCGGCACGTTCCAGCAGAGGTCATAGACCGCAGGCACGGGCGGCGACTTGCGCATCAGCTCGGCCTTGATCCGCTCCTTGATCTCCAGCCGGACTGTGCGGCTGAGACGGCGCAGGTCTTTCTCCTCTTTGATCCGCGCCTCCTCTTTGGCCGCGAATTTCTTCAACACTGCGCCGGAGACCTTGCGCTCGTCCACCCGCAGTGCCAGCGTCACATAATCGCCTGCGGCATAGGAGCCATAGGCGAACCGGGAGTCGAACATGTCGCCGACCGAAACCCAGCCGATGGACAGCTCGTCAAGGGTGTCGTCAATGTCCTTGAAACTGTGCTTCGCCACCTGCTCCGCAATAAAATCCCACGCATTGCCGGGAAGCTCGCCCTCCACCGTGAAGCGGGTGAAGGATGCGCTGCCTGCTAAGAGACCCATATAACTTGTCCTTTTTAAAAAATATATCCGGCCTGAGAAGGGGCCGTCAGAAAGAAATCCGCCTCAAACCTTATAATAAAGCACGGCAGGAGGCAACAGGGAAGTGCGGGCTGCGGACGAAACGGCCAAGCTGCGTCTTGCATTGCCTGCCTTGGCAGGGGTATTATGGCGGAGAAAAGCGGCGCGGCCCGCCTCAGGCAGGGCGCCCGGCAAGACAACAAATTCGCGAGAAGAACACGATGCCTGATTTAGCTGCGACCTGCGTCGTCGGCGACATACACGGATGCGGCGCGGCCTTGGACGAGCTGCTGGCCTTGGTGGAAGACCGGGCGGAATCCTTTGTCTTCCTTGGCGACTACATTGACCGGGGGCCTGACTCCAAGGGCGTGATTGACCGCCTGCTCGCCTTCCGCGCCCGGCATCCCCGCACCGTCTTCCTGATGGGCAACCACGAGATGATGCTGCTCGAATACCTGCAAGGGCATGACGAGGATTTTTTCCTCAACGCCGGAGGCAGCGAGACTTTGGCCAGCTACGGCATCAGCCCGGAAGCCGGGCCGGAGGAAGTGGCCGCACAGCTTCCGGCGGCGCATCTGGACTTTCTCAACGAGCTGCCCATACTTTGGGAAGACCAGCACGGCTTTTATGTCCACGCCGGTCTGGAGCCGGGCGTGCATCCCAGCCGCCAGACCGCCGCCTGCTGCCTCTGGATCCGGGACGAGTTCATCCGCAGCATGCACCGTTTTGACAAGCCGGTGATTTTCGGCCATACAGTGTTCAAAAAGCCCTTGGTGCAGCGCAACAAGATCGGCATCGACACCGGCGCGGTCTACGGCGGCAGGCTCACCGCCCTGCTCCTGCCGGAAAAGGAGTTTGTCTCCGTGCAAACGGCGCGGCAGTCAGAACCGCCAGAAATCTTTGGCGATCAAAATGGCCTGTTCCAAGGCCGGGCAATCGGCCTGACTGTGAGCAAGCTGCTCCGCTTCTTCCGCTGAGAGACGCACCGGCCAGCGGCCTTCCTGCGCGAGGCCGGACAGCTCTCCCAAGACGGCCAGCGCGCCGTCGCGCATCGAGTCCAGATTGTAGCCGCCCTCCAGTGTCGCCAGCAGCCTGCCGCCGCAGATTTTCTCCGCCGCTTCGACCAGCCTGCGGGTCATATAGGCGATGCCCGCCGATGTCACCCGCATGTCGCCAAGCGGATCGCCTGCGCAGATGTCAAAGCCGCAGGAGAGCAGGATCAGCTCCGGCTTGTACGCCCGCGCCAGCGGCACGACCAGCTCATTGAAGACGCGGGCGTATTCCAGATCGCCCTGCCCGCCTGGCAGCGGCACGTTGACAGTGTGCCCCTCGCCATGCTCCATGCCGTTCTCCAGAGCCGCGCCCGTGCCGGGATAATAGGGGTATTTGTGCACGGAAAAATAGAGCACCTCTTGCATGTCATGAAAGCTCTCCTGCGTGCCGTTGCCGTGGTGCAAGTCCCAGTCCACAATCATGATCCGCCGCAGGCCCAGCTCTTGCATGGCCCAGCGGGCGGCCACGGCCACGTTGTTATAGAGACAGAAGCCCATGGCGTTCTCCTGCTCGGCATGATGGCCCGGCGGCCGGACAAGGCAGAAGGCGTTGTCGATCTCGCCGCTGAAGATGCGGCGGATGCCGTCCACCAACGCGCCGACAGCCAAACAGGCCGCCTCGTGCGAGCGGGCCGAGGCGTGGGTGTCCGGGTCAAGGGCCACGGTCTCGTGTCCCTGCGTTGCCGCCACGCGCCGCACCAGCTCCGCCGAGTGGTTGAGCCGGAGCACATCCTCATCGGCTGGCCCGAACTGCGGGCGGATAAAGCGGCTGCCAAGGCCGTCCTTGTCCAGCGCGTCATAAATCACCCGCAGCCGGTCCGGCGATTCGGGATGACCGTAGCCTGGCTGGTGCTGCAAAAAGAGTTCATCCCTGTATATCGCTGTTCTGCGCATCGCGAATCCTCCGGCAGTCATAAAGCTGCTCTTCTGTCACAAGCATGTCCATCAATTGGTCATGCGCCTCCAGCGGCGCCTGCTCAACCAGCTGCATTGCGTACGCCAGCGCGACGCGCAGGGCCTGCGGCGCGTCCTGGCTGAGAAAGCGGTCATAGAAGCCGCCGCCGTAGCCCAGCCTGCCGCCGAGCTGGTCAAAGACCGAGCCGGGAATCAGGGCGAGGTCAATTTCCGCCGGATGGACAGCCTGCTCCTTGTCCGGCTCCAGAATGCCGAAGCATCCCGGCCTGAGCTGGCTGGCCGGATCGGTGATCCGCACCGCCAGCAGTCTGCCCTCTTTGCGCAGCGTCAGCGGCACGGACACCGTTTTCCCGGCGGCGAGAAACTGTTCAATCAGGGGCAGTGTCTCCACCTCGCTGCGGAAATGGACGTAAACGAAAAAATGCCGCGCCGCGCAGACTGCCGGATGCCCGGTCAGCAAGGCGGCGATGCGGCGGCTTTTCTCTGCGCGGCTGGCCGGATCAAGCTGATCGCGGGCAGAGAGCATTGCCCGGCGGAGGAGGCAGCTGCTGGTTGTGTCGTTCATGTGCCCATTTTGCCTCTGAAAAAGAAAAATCGCAATGCCCAATCAAGGACACCGCGATTTTCAGGCCGGAATTCCGCCCTCAGCGCCGCATCACATTGGCACGATCAGCTTGTTGCTGTCTTCGTTCCACGTGACGACCACGTACCACAGGGCCATCATGAAGGCGATGATCCCCAGCGTCCAGCCGTAGCCCATCGCGTCGGGCATGTAGATGTAGCGGCCCAGATAGCCCGCCTTCTCAAAGCCGCTGACTGTGATGGATTCCGCCGCGTCGATGGCCTCCTGCAACTCCTCGACATCGTAGCCGATGAGGCCGAGCTTGGCCTGCGCCATCAGGCCCTTGAGGGCCTCGCCGCTCACTTCGACATCCATGCTGAACCATTTGGTCATCAGCGAGTTGGAGATGGCGAAAAACGGGACGACGATCCAGAGCTTGAGCTGCCCCTCGCCGACGCGCCAGAGGGTGCCGGAGCCGCAGCCGCCTGCGAACATGCCGCCGAGGCCGAAGAGGAAGCCGCCGACCACGCCGCCCCAGCCGAAGGTGCCGCGCACATAGTTGACCGGATCCAGCAGCGGCGCGCCTTCAATCCGCATTGGCACGGCGTATTTGACCACTGCGCCGCCAATGGCGAGGATGAAGATGGACAAAGCCACGGATTTGGCCAAGGTGCAGTCGCCGGTCATGTGCGGCTCGCGGAAGCCCTGAATCATGCACCAACGGCCCCGGTGCATGGCGTAGCCCAGCCCGGCGGCGATGAGCAGGATGCCGGAAAGGGAGGTGATGTAGTCCGCGCTGTCTCCTTCATAGCCGCTGTACCAATGCGCTCCGGCGACAATGACGACCAGCGTCACCAAGCCGAGCAGGTTCTGAACAGGGCGGGGAATGTCAACCGTCCACGCGCCGTTGGAACCCCAGCTGACATGCTCCATCTCCTTGTAGATCAGCCAGAGGCCGAGGATGACTCCGGCGACAATGCCCAGCCACATGCTGAAGCCGTTGGCCGCCAGATTGCCGAGGGCGTTGTACATGCCGCCAACATTGCAGCCGCCAGCCAAGGCCGAGCCGACACCCATCAGCACGCCGGCGATGGCCCCTTTGGCCGCCTCGCGGTAGGGCGGGAAACGGAAGGCGAACTGGCCGCCGAGGAAGGCGGAAAGAAAGGAGCCTGCCAGAAAGCCGATGCCGATCACCGAGCCGGAGTCAATCAGGATGGATCGGGCCGGACCTTCCGCGCCGAAAAGGCTGAGAAAAGAATCGCCCCAGTTGCGGTAGGCGCCCACCGCGCCCCAAGGCCGCCACCAGACCATCATCAGGATGCTCAGCAGGGCGATGATCACGCCGGTGATGTTGGCCTCCCATTCCGTCTCGCAGAGCTGCTTGTACAGATTTCTGATTTTGCCCAAAAAACTCGACTCGCTCATTGGTCTTCCCCTCTGTTAAAATATTTTTGATGACCGCGCTCTTCCGCGCGATGTTCTGTTTCCCAAATTGCCCCGCCGCCTGCGCTTCTGCGGTCAGGCATTTATTGTATAATTTCTTGCACCGCTTGTACAGTTTTTTTGCATGACCGCCTCAGTTCTTTTGCCGCGCTGAAAAAATTGCGCCGTCAGCGGAGAATTCAGCGCAAGATCAGCAGAATGCATCTTGCGGCGCAGACCGGCGAAAAATATCTTTTTTCTTTTTATTCCCTGAAGATAGGCGGCCCAGCCCGCTGGGGCTGTTTGCATTAACCCCTTGACAGATGCGATGCCATTCGTTATAGAGAACGAATCTTGTCGATTTTAAAGAGGCTGAAAAACAGCCTGATCAAAGGCAGTTCAGCCCGGAGCATTTTTTTTATTTCCAACACAGGAGAACCAAATGAGCGACGTGAAAACAGCACCCGATGGACTGGCAGTGGCAGCAGTGCTTGATGCGAAGGGCCTGAGCTGCCCGATGCCCCTGCTGCGCACCAAAAAGGAGATCGGCAAAATCAAGACCGGGGAGATCCTCCAGGTTGACGGCACCGATCCCGGCTCGCGCAACGACATCCCCGGCTGGTGCTCCCGCTCCGGCCATGAGTATCTGGGCGAGAAAGAGCAGACCGGCTACATCAGCTTCTTCGTCAAGAAGGGCTGATTTTCCTCACTCATCCAACCACCTCAAGGAGGAACTGGCCGATGTCCGCCGATCCGAACAAACTTGCTATTTTTGTCACCTCCCCGCAGAACATGAATCATGTTGTGGGGATCGCCGAAGCTGCGGCGAGAGCTGGCAAGAAGCCCATGATATTCTTCACCTACAAGTCCATCCACCTGACCAAGGACCCGCGCTTCGAGCCGCTGGCCAAGCTCTGCGGCGAAGACAACCTCGCCATCTGCGCGGACAGCTACACCTGCGAGGGCTATGACTCGGCCAAGGACATTCCTGCCGGGCTGACCGCCAAGCAGATGAGAACTCAGGCATTCCACGGCGCGCTGCTGGACGAATGCGGCAAGTACATCGTTCTATAAGGAGCCTGTGACATGGAATCGCTGAAAGTTTACATCCTGATCGCCAACCGCATGTACAACGACGGCATCCGCTCCGCGCTGGGGCTGGCGGTGGAGAACCACTACGGCTATCCGGTGGTGATGAACGGGGAGTTCCCCAGATTCTCCACCTACATGGCCGAGAACATGGCTTGGATCGCGGACATGGAGGGCGAGGTCTTCACCTGCGGCGCGCCTGCGCCGGAGACCATGCCGGAAGATGTCTCCATGACTGAGATCAGCTTGGAGGAGCTGGGCGAGCGGATGCGCGACGCTGACTACATCATTCCTTACGGCCTGCCCAAGCAGACCAACACCCCGCCGCCCGCCTGCGCGGAATAAGAGACGAGGAGAAGACGACCATGAAAATGCTTCAGGTGTACCGTTCCGAGCCGAACGAGGATGTGAAAACCTTGGTTGCCATCCTCAACCGCGACCGGGAAGCGGACGAGTTCAAGCTCTACGGCGAGACCCCCGACTACGACGAGCTGGTGCGGAAGATTTTCGCTGCTGACAAGACCGTCTGCTGGTGGTGAGAAGCCCTTCAGCCGCTGAACGGCTGTGAACGGAAGGCCCGTGACTGTTTCTGGTCACGGGCCTTTTCTGTTTCATGCCGCCCTTTCTTTCAAGAACAGTTTATATATATAAAAAGCTTGTTGTTATTAGCTCTGTCAGTTTGTTGAGAAGTCACCTAACCGCTTCATTTCACAGCCCATTCGATCTTGATAAGTTCTTGATAACTTGTTAGCAGGCGCGGCGGAACGAGGGCTGCTGAAAAAGTTATCAACAGGCTGAGCCGAGTTATCAACACGTTTTCAACAAAGTTATGAACAGGTTTCTGCGCGAGCTGTTAACAGAGGGCATCAGCGGCCAGGTCTTCCACGGCGCGGCAGCGGCAGTGGCCTGCGGCAGCGGCCCGGCCCGCCATTCCGCCTTTGCTTATGCCGGTGTTTTGAACAGCCGCGACCGCCTGCCAGTGACAGCCGACAGCCTCTTTGATCTCGCCTCTCTGAGCAAGGCCCTTTCCACCGCCCTGCTCTGCTTCAGCCTCTTTGCGGAAGGCAACATGTCGCCGGACAGCCGCCTTGCCGAGCTGCTGCCGGACGAGAAGATCCCGCCCGACAAGGCAGGAATCACCCTGCGCAGCCTGCTCTCGCATTCCTCCGGCCTGGCCGCCTATCAGCCGTGGTTCCGCGACTTCGCTCCGGCGCAAAATCAAGACAGCAAAGCGCGGCTGCTCCGCTTGATTCTCAACGAGCCGCTGGCCTATGCGCCGGGCAGCTGCTGTCTCTACAGCGACCTTGGCTTCATCCTCCTTGGCCATCTGCTTGCGACGCTGACCGGCAAGGATTTGGCCACGAATTTCCGCGAGCAGGTGACGCTGCCGCTGGGCTTGGACCAGGCGCTGTTCTACTGCCCTGCGGCAACGGAGCGCAGCCGCTGCGCCGCAACGGAAGCCTGTGCGTGGCGTGGACGCGTGATCCAAGGGGAGGTGCATGATGAGCACTGCTGGCTGCTGGGCGGGGCTGCGGGCCATGCCGGACTCTTCGGCACAGCGGCGGGCGTGCTGCGGCTCTGCGGGGCGATTTTAGACGGCTGGCTGGGCAAAGCGGCGGACGGCTGCGCCTGGGCCGCATTCCTGCCCGAGGCCCTGCGCCCGCAGCTTCCCGGCCAGACGTGGTGCATGGGCTTTGACACGCCCAGCGTTGGTGCGTCCAGCAGCGGCAGCTGCTTCTCTCCGGCCAGCGTCGGCCATCTCGGCTTCACTGGCACCTCTTTCTGGATGGACCCGGAACGCGAGCTGATCGTCGTCCTCTTAAGCAACCGGGTCCATCCCAGCCGCGACAACACCCGCATCCGCCAGTTCAGGCCATTTTTTCACGACGCTCTTTGGAGCAGCCAAATGGTGCTGGGAGACTTGCCGTTGTCATCCTTGTAGATGTCAATGGCCTTCGCAGGCAGAGCTGCTCCGCATCGATCTTGGAAACAATTGCCGGCCTCTTGGGATGCTCTTCTGGTCGGAAATGCGCAGAATATCGCCTGTGGATTCATATCCACCTTGCTCTGGAGCTTATCTCATGGTACAGTAAAATGTACATGTTCATTTGGGAGGATAAATGTATGGAGACGATTAGTTATACCACTGCACGGGGCAGTCTTGCTAAAACAATGAAAAAAGTCTGTGACGATCATTCGCCGGTGATTATCACCCGAAAGACTGCGCCGCCGGTGGTGATGATGTCGCTGGAGGATTTTTCTTCTCTGGAGGAAACTGCCTATCTGCTGCGGAGTCCTGAAAATGCTCAGCGGCTGCTCAAATCAATTGCTGAACTTGAGGCGGGCAAAGGCCATGAGAAGGAGCTTGAGGATTGAAGCTGATCTTTTCAGAAGAGGCGTGGGAGGACTATCTGTACTGGCAGCAGGCCGACAAAAAGACGTTGAAGCGTATCAATCTGCTTATCCGTGATATTCAGCGTTCGCCTTGTGTCGGGATCGGCAAGCCGGAGCCGCTGAAGCACGGCCTGTCCGGTTACTGGTCCCGCCGGATTACGGATGAACACCGCATTGTCTATAAAGCGGAAGAAGATGCTGTCTTAATTGCTCAACTTCGTTATCATTATTAGACTGCTCTCTCCGTAGCCATCTATTTGCGAGGAAAAAATATGAAGCCGGTTCTGCAATGGAAGAATGCTTCTCCGCGTGTCCTGCATTTTCTTCATCAGGTGCGGGAAGAAGTGCATCGTTTTGTTCCTGATGCGAAAGTGATTCTGCATGGTTCCCGCGTCCGCAATGAAGCCCGGCAGGACTCTGACTGGGATTTCCTGATCATCGCTGATCATCCGTTGGACAGAGAGATCATAACAAAGCTGAAGGACGGGCTGTATGATATTGAATTGGAAAATGATGAGGTGGTGAGCAGCATTATACGGAGCAGGCAGGAGTGGACTTCGCCTGAATACGATGCCTTGCCGTTCAAAAAGGCGGTGGAGAGAGAGGGTGTAGAATTGTGAACTACAAGGAGGAGATAATCCGCTACCGGCTTGAACGTGCTGAAGAAGTGCTACTCTTGCATTAAAATTGAGCCGCTTCTGTACTTTCGATCATTGCGTTTGTGGTGCCTGTTCCGACACATGTATTAATAAAATCAAATACTTCTGTACCAACTTCTGCTTGATGCCTTACGCTCGTGAATCCGCGTTCAGCCGCGAGGAATTCCTTGTTCTGAAAGTCGGCATAGGCTCCCATGCCGCGTTTTACGTAACTTTCCGCAAGTTCAAAA
>NZ_JBLWEM020000017.1:0-31227 GCF_048287365.2 Candidatus Electronema sp. JC
CGAAGAATTTTCCCGCATTAACCCGGCTCGGCACCAGATAATCCCGCGCCCCTTCCGGCGTGGAGCGCGTCAGCATCGGCGTGTCGATTTCCAAGAAGCCGTTCTCGCAGAGGAAGCTCCGCGCCGCCTGCGTCGCCGTGTGCCGCATGACGAGGTTGGCTCCGATTTCGGGCCGCCGCAAATCAAGATAGCGATATTGCAGGCGGATGTTGTCCGAAACCTCGCTGTCCTCGTCGAGCGGGAAGGGCGGGGTTTTGCTCGTGTTGAGGACGCGCAGCTCGCTGACCATGATCTCAATCGCCCCGGTCTTCAGCTTCGGGTTCTCCATGTCGCCGGGCCGCGCCTCGACCTTGCCGCGCACCGCCAAAACCCACTCAGAGCGCAGCTGGTGCGCCTTGGCGTGCGGTTCGGGGTTGACTTCCGGGTTGAAGACAATCTGGGTGATGCCCCAGCGGTCGCGGAGGTCGATGAAGATAACACCGCCGTGGTCGCGGCGGCGAAGAACCCAGCCCATGAGAACGACCTCCTGATTCAGGTTGTCGAGGCCGAGGGTGTTGCAGTCATGTGTGCGCCGCAGCGCTCCCATTGATTCCATGCGTGTCTCTTATTGTGCGAAAAAGTTCAAAACAACGTAGAAGATGATTATTTTGTCTTATTTTTAGGGTGTCTTCTCTTTTTAAACAAGAAGAATATGCAACCTATTCATCCTCATCCTCATTTTCTGGTTTCTGTTTAATTTCCAAAGAATCCCCGATAACTTTCTGAATTTCTTTCAAAAGAAGATTCGCTCTGCTTTTCATAAATGATTCAAATCGTGCCGGAGTGAATTGCTCTATAATTTTATCTAAATTCTTTGAATCATTATCGGGGATAAAACATGCCTGAAGACGTGCAGTAGCTCCAGGAATAGTTCCGTTATCTTTTGCTTGATTGATAATATCGTTAAAATATTCTACAGGAGAAGTATCGTTAAGTTTCCTGTTACTCTTTTTTGAAATTGCAATTCTATTCACAATTGATTCGCATAGTTTAGTGTTTAATTTTTCCCTACTACAATAAGCTTTTGGGAAAATATGATGCTCTTCAATATCTTCATTAGCTAAAGTTTCTCCACTATATAAATCTTCTTTGACCGCAGCGGAAAGGATGCACTGCAATGCCTTAAAACGACTATCTGAACCTTGAGTTAGTCCAACTATATCATCTGTTGTTAGACGTACTGTAGGAATAGTTTCTCTGTCAATTTTTCCTGCTGCGAGGTCACGAAGCAGTTTAAAATAAAGACTGATTCTATAATTGGATGCTTGAGTAGCTCCTTTTTGAAGGAGGTTGCTGAAAAACCATCGTTTCAGCAAAAGATGGTCTGGAGGCAGCATTGGACGGGAACACCAGTGGGCAGCTATAGCTACTAATAGAGCATGATTCGTCAATGTTTTTGGACGGGCACCCATACTTTTTGCCCATTCAAAGGCACGAACAAGCGATTTTACTGCTTCATTCCAATTTTTTTCTATATAATCTGGAGAAAGCTGTAATTGTGTACCTCGGTTTACTTCGACAAATGTATCGTCATTATTATTTTTCCCTTCAGCATATCTAAGAACTATAATCTGTAAAACTCTCTCTCCATCTACATCAAATTCAGAAAAAACTGGACAAGAATTTTTTGCTTCTTCCCATTTTGATTTAAGATCTGGTTTAGGAAAAAATCTGGCGACAGCTAAATCAAAAGTAGTCAAGCGAGTTCCAGTTGAATTAATAGTCTCAAAAACTCTACAGATTGATTTCAATCCAGCATCTGATTCTAACTCTACAATAGGTATTTGATAGTTTCTTAATATTTCAAACACATCTTTTATTCTTGCCGCAGCCTCGCACTGCGAGTCCATATCTTCTTCAAATTCGTGAAAATCACCAGAACTCCTTATGTAATTATATACATATTTTTCTGTGTTTTTACTATCAAATAAAGCAATATCCGCTCTAAGCAATCTTCCTTTATCAAGTCGTTCAACATTTTTAGCACGTGTTACAATCCATGACGTGTCATCATCTTTATCAACTATACCAATCACCATTTTTTTTAAATCGAAATAAAAAGTTCTGTTTATATCTGCATTAAGAAAGACACGAGCAATAGATGTCAATCTTTGTTGCCCATCAAGGATATAAAAAATGTTGTCAGAATCATTGTACTGTTCACATGAATCATCAGAATCGATATTTGCATCAATATACCGAGAATGCATTGGTAATTTTTCGTTTTTCGCCATAACTAACAACGAACCCATCGGATAATTTCTTGCCATGCTATCTATCAATAACTTCACTTGCGATGGTGTCCACCTAAAGTTCCTTTGAAATTGCGGAATCCTGTATTTTTTCGACTTGATTAAATCGAGAAGAGCGAGCGTGTTATAATTAGATGTCTTCATGCTTATCTCCTGTTGTTTTTTTATTCAAACTGCGTTGCATTCCTTCTCGACTTCTTTGCCTTCCAAATACAAGGTGTCTGGACAAATATCCTGCTCGTGCGGCCAGACAACCGTGCCGTGCTCCACCTTCACCATGAGAAAATAATTCAGGTCGTTCAATTCCTGAAACACACCGAAATTTAAAATCGGCTTACAGTCGTAGAGCTTTGTTTCTCCGTTTTTGAACACAATGAGCAATGTGTGATCTTTTCTTGGAAAAACGTCTTTCACTCGCGGGTTCATGTCTTATTTCAGCGGATCAATCTTGAATATCTGCTGCCCATCAGCAGCGAGCTTCCAATCCGCTAAAAGCTCATCTTTGTGGATTTCCATCCATGCAAGAACGAGCTTCATCTTGCTGTTTGGAAGGCTGCCCTCTATAAGTTCCCCTTCAGGAACTGAAAGCACCGCCTCGCTGTCCTGATACCACACATGAATATGAGGCTTGTGATGCCTTTTGTTATCCCTGTAATATAGGGAAATGATCAATCCATAAAACGCTGAAACAACTGGCATGTCACTCACTTCGCTTTAAAAAAATTTCTACAGCCTTTCTTTGCCTTCCAACAACTACAAGGTGCAGGGCAAATATCCTGCTCGTGCGGCCAGACAACTGTGCCGTGCTCCACCTTCGCCATGAAAAAATAATTCAGGTCGTTCAATTCCTGAAACACACCGAAATTTAAAAGCGGCTTGCAGTCGTAGCACTTTATTTTTCTCGTTTTTTATTCGATATTCTGCACCTGCTCGCGCAGCTTCTCAATTTCGTTCTTCATCTCCACGCCAAGGCGGGCCACGGCGGCGTTGGAGATCTTTGAGGCCAGCGTGTTGACCTCGCGGAGGAACTCTTGCAGGAGGAAATCCAGCCGCCTGCCGCACGGCTCATCACTGTCCAAGAAGCTGCGGAACTGGCTGATATGGCTGCTCAGGCGGACAATTTCCTCAGTGACATCGGCCTTGTCTGCCATGACCGCCGCTTCCTGCGCCAGCCGGGCCGGGTCGATGTCCATGCCTGCCAGCAGCTTGGCGACGCGCTCCTTCAGCTCCTGATGCCGCTGCGCAACAAGCTGCGGCACCGCGCTTTCAATCTCCGCGACCAAGGCGGCAAACTGATCAAGGCGGCTGTTCAGCTCCGTCTTCAGGGCCAGCCCCTCCTGCTCGCGCATCCGGGCGCAGTCAACGAGGGCGGCTGCAACCGCCTGCTCAATCAGCGGCCATTCCTGCTCAACATCCAAGCTCTGCTCCTGCTGGATGATGATGCCGCGCTGGGCGAGCAGATCACGCAGCTCCACCGCGCCGCTCAGGCCAAGCTGCTCCTTGAGCTGAAGCAGGCAGCGGTGATACTGGCGGGCCAGCTCCATGTCCACGGTCAGCTGCGCCGCGCCGGAGACCTCGCCTTGACAGGTGAGGCAGATTTCCGTTCGGCCCCGGTCCTGCTGCCCGGCCACCAGCTTTTTTACCCGTTCCTCCAGCCCGGCAAAGGCGGCGGGCAGCGTCACCCGCTGATCCAAAAAGCGGTGGTTGACGGTGCGGATTTCTGCTGTCCAGCTCCGTCCGCCCTCGCTTGCCTCGCCCCGGCCAAAGCCGGTCATGCTGCGCGGTCGCATCGTCTCTCCTCCTTGTTCAAATCGGCCAGCAGCTCCTCGCGGCTGACCGAGGCAGTGCCGACCTTGCCGACGACAATGCCGGCGGCATGATTGGCAATAATGGCCGCATCTGTCATTGAGCAGCCCGCGGCCAAGCCAAGGGCGAGGGTCGCGGCTACGGTGTCGCCCGCGCCGGTCACGTCATAGACCTCCTGCGCCGCAGTGGGGATCGTGACCAAGTCCTTGTCGCCTTCCAATAAGGCCATGCCCGCCTCGCCCCGCGTGATCAGCACCGCGCCGCAGCGCAGCCGGGCCTTGATGCTCTGGGCGGCAGCCAGCACGCTCGTCGGCTCATCTGTGATCGCCATGCCGCTGATCTGCGCTGCTTCAAAATTGTTGGGGGTGATCACTGTCGCTCCGGCGAAGAGGGCCGCGTTGACCGGCTTGGGATCAACAATCAGCGGCAGGGCGCGGCCTTTGCCACGCAGCCCGGCCAGCAGCTCGTTCAGCCGCTCCAGCAGCGGGCCGCAGACCACGCCCTTGGCATAGTCCGAAACCAGCACTGCGTCAAAATTGGCCACGTTCTTTTCTAAATAGGCCAACAAGGCCTGCAAAGTGCGCTCCGAAGGCGGGCCGCTTTGCTCGCGGTCATAACGGACGACCTGCTGCCGCTGGGCCACCACCCGCGTCTTGATCGTGGTCGGGCGGAAGCCTTTGATCAGGCCGTCAGTCGGCGCGCCCGCTTCCCGCATCAGACGCAGCAGCTCGTTGCCCATCGCGTCGTCACCGATGATGCCGCACAAAGCGCAGTGCCCGCCGAGCGAGCGGATGTTCCGCACCACATTGGCGCTGCCGCCAAGGAGCAGCTCTTCTTTGGTGACATTGACCACCGGCACCGGCGCTTCCGGGGAAATTCGTGAAACTGTGCCCCAGATGAATTGGTCAAGAATCACGTCGCCGATGACAAGAATGTTAGCCTCGGCAAAACGGTCAATTGCGTCAGGCAGCATCAGCGGTCAAGCTCCAGGAGACGGTCCGCCATGCGCTCGGCGGCAAAAACAAGGGATTCCAGATCAAGGAAGTCCAGCACATGATGATCAAAGAGAATTTTCACTTTGGCCGCGAAACCGTCTTCCGGCTCCGCCTCCCAGAACAGCAGAAGAAGAGGAACGCAAGGCAATGCTGGAACAAGAAAAGCTGCATCCGCGCTTTGTTCAGCGGGCGTTGCGCCAAGGGCGGCGCAGAGTTCGGTCAGCCGGTCGGCCCTGCCGCTGAAACGCTCGGCCAGCCGATCCTCGCAGTACGCAGCCAATGTGCGGATCTTGGAAATGGAATTCGGCAGGCTCTCCATGCCGATCCATGTGCCGTCCGGCCTTCTTGCTTGGCCCGCGCCGCCGAAGGCGACGTAATTATAGAGAAGGATTTGGTCTCTGGGATCGGCAGGCTCGCTGCCGTCAAGCGCAATGCCTGCCGCGCCAAGTCGGACCGGGCGGTTGAGGAAGGAGAAGCGGAGGACATCCGGTTCATCCGCCGACCAGGCTGCGCCGATGCGGAGCGCGATCTGCTGCAAATCCAGCCCCTGCATTTTGGCGCGAAGATGCACGGCCAAGGCGGTCTGCCGCTCCGCCTCGCCGCGCTCCAAGCTGTCCGCCGCCGCGCTGTTGCCGCCAAGCAGCTCCGGCGGCAGCCCGTCTTTCTTCAAATACGGGCAGGAGACCGCCGAAGCCCCGGCTTTGGTGACTGCGGCGGCAAAAGCCAAGCAGGTCGGCCAGCCGCACTGACCGCAGTTGCTGCCGGGTGTGTGCCGGAGAAACTGGTAGGGATTCATCCGCCTGCGGAAAAAATTATTTCAACTTGGCGTTGAGACTCTTGGTCACGTCAGCGGTGAGGTCGACAGAGTTGTCGTAATAAAGCACTGCGTTGCTGGGCAGCACTAACGAATAGCCCTTGCTTTTGGCGACCTCGCGGACGATGTTCTCCAGCTCCTTCATGATCGGGGCCAAATAGCGGTCCTGAAGGTTCTTCATCTCCAGATTGGCGTTGTCCTGCTTGGCCTCCAGATCGCGCCGCTTTTTCTGAAATTCGAGCAGCTGCTCCTGCTTTTTGTCCTCGCTCCAGACCGAGGCTTTCTTCTTCATCTCCTCCTGAAAGGCAAGCAGCTGGTTTTTGTCCTTGTCCAGCGATGCCTTCAGGTCTTGCATCCGCTTTTCAATTTTATCTTTGGCCGCCAAACCTGCCGAGGATTTGGTCAGCACGTCCTGAATGTTGAGAACGGCTGTCTTGATCTCCGCCGCAACGGCAGAGGAAACGGTCAGCAAAATACAAAGCGCGGCGCACAACGCGGCAATTCTGTTCACAGTCTGTCTCCTTGAAGAAAGTTGAATAAATGCGGGCTGAAAAAGGCAGGGGGAAATGCTGCATGGGGATGCGGGAAGCATTCAGACAGACCCTCCGGCATCCCGGCTGGAGGGCCTGCGTCCTCTGCGGATCAGACCTTATTCAGCAAAAATGAAGTCGGCCCGACGGTTCTGCGCCCAAGACTGCTCGTCCTGGCCGAAAACCAGCGGCTTCTCCTCGCCCCAGCTCACAGTCGTGACCCGTCCGGCATCAACGCCCAGTCTGACCAAATATTTCTTGGCCGCATTGGCGCGCCGCTCGCCCAGCGCGAGGTTGTACTCGCGGGTGCCGCGCTCGTCGCAGTTGCCTTCGATCCGCACCTTTTTCCCGGCGTTCTCTTTCAGAAAATCGCCGTTGTGCTCGATCCGGCTGACTTGGTCGCCCTGAATCCGGGAGGAGTCATAGTCGAAGTAAACCGGCAGCAGCGGCCCGGAAGTGCGGCCTTCGGAAAAGACACCGTCCTGCCCCTGACCGTACAGCCCGGCTCCTGCGCTCTCCAGCGGCTCGTCCAATCCCGGCCCCTCGCCGCCCGCCTGAGAGTCAGAGGCAGCGGCGGCGCCCGCCGCCGCCTCATCTGCGCCGGCCGGCTTCTTCTTGCCGCAGCCGGTCAGAGAAAGGGGAGCGGCCAAGGCCATGAAAACACACAAACACAAGGTTTTGCTCAAACGCATCTTCATCTCCACACTTTGAGTAAGTATTTTTTAAGGGCAAGCTCCTTCTATCGTACCAGAACAGGGGAGAAATTCAATAATTTTCTGTGAAAAAAGGAATTCCCTTGCAAAACCGGCGCCGCCCATCTACTCTTAACACATTTGAGGAGCCAGGTTCTGATGAAAAACCAAGACCTGGCAGAGAGCGCATCCTTCAGCCGGAGCAGCAAAGCCACCCGTGATTCCCAAAAAATCAGTCAACGTTGACAGCGCGGAGCAGCTGGTCTGCACGAACCGCTTCGGCTCCTTTTTCGGCGTGCCGCAGACAGTGTTCGACCGTGTCTGGCAGGCCCTGAGCAGGCCGGACAGCAGGCCGGTGGCCTATATTTCGATGGAGATCGGCGCGGATCCGGACATGTTTCATCCGGTGCGGGACTTCCTCCGGGAGCAGGCCCGCACCGAGAGCGACGACTTGGCCGTCCGGCAGATGATCAGCAAGTATCTGAACGGCCCGCGCAAAATACCGATTTACAGCGGCGGCCTCGGCGTGCTGGCCGGCGACACCCTCAAAAGTTTCGCTGACCTGCATATTCCAGTTTTCGCCGTTTCTTTGCTGTATCGGGAGGGCTATTTCTCCCAACTTGTCGACTCCCGTGTCGGCCAGATTGATCAGGCCATGCAGTGGAGTCCAGAGAACACGCCGACCCTTTTCCAGCTGCAAGATCCGGACTGCCCCGGCCAGCCGCTGGAGCTGACCGTGCCTTTTTTCAACGAGTACGACCATCCCACTGAGGCCAAGGCCCACGTCTGGATGAAGATGGAAATCAGCGAGGAAATGGACTATTTCGTGCCGGAATTCCTGCTGGACTACTCCATTCCCTCATCGCCGCCGTGGGTGCGCGAGGCCGGGCTGCGGCTCTACAGCGCCAAGTCCGACATCATGAAGGCCAACCAGCGGCGGATGCTCGGCTCCTGCGTGCTGCCGCTGGCCGAGCGGCTGGGCCTGTCGCCGCAGACCATCCATCTCAACGAGCAACACGGCGTGGCGGTCACTCTCCATCTCATCCTCCGCGAGCTGGAGAAGCGGCTGGGGCAGGACTATCACCTGAAAATGGCCCGCGAGGACATACTCGCCGCCGCCGAGGAGGCCGCCAGGCGGATCGTCTACACCATTCACACGCCGGTGAAAGCCGGACACGACCGCTTCGCCCGCTCGCTCTACACCGGCATCAGCCACGCCACCGGCTGCCGCATCCTCGACCTTTTGGCCAGCGACCCGGACTCGCCGCACGAGTACAACTTCACCGCCTTTGCCATGCGCGTCAACCGAGCGGTGAACAGCGTCAGCCGCCTGCACCGCGACGTGACTAGGAAGCAGTTTCCGGAATCCGCCAGCAAAATTCGGGCTGTGACCAACGGCGTGCATCATCTGACTTGGATCAGCCCGGCGCGGGCGCGGGTTTTTGACAGCACCGACGAGCTGCTCGGCTGGCGCGACGATCCCGGCATCTTCGGCGAGGCGGCGATGGAAAGTGCTCCGGCCTTCCTCAAACAGCTCCGCCAGGCCTGGGAGGAGGACAACCGCATCCTCACCGCCTACGTCAACCGGATGCTCGGCGAGCACCGCAGCCGGATGGAGGAGACGTGGATTGACCCGCCCAACTATCTTTCGCATCTCAAGCAGGGCGAGGGCAGCCTGCTCAGTCCGGGCGTGTTCACCATCGGCTTCGCCCGCCGTTTCTCGACCTACAAGCGGGCCGACCTGATTTTTGACAACCTCGAAACCTTGGCGGAGATTTTAGTCAAAGGCGGCTGGCGGGTCAATTTCCTCTTCGCAGGCAAGGCGCATCCGCAGGACGAGCCGGGCAAATCCGTGCTCAAGCTGATTCTCGACAATCAGGAGGAGCTGTACAAACGGAGCAACGGCCTCGCCCGCTTGGTCTTCATCCCCGGCTACGACATGGCTTTGGCCCGGATAATGGTCGCTGGCGTGCATACGTGGCTGAACAGCCCCAAGCGGCCATTGGAAGCCTCCGGCACCAGCGGCATGAAGGCGGCGATGAACGGGGTGCCCAACCTCAGCGTGATGGACGGCTGGTGGGTCGAGGGCTATCACGAGGGACAGACCGGCTGGAAATTCGGCTATGAAGGCCCGATCAACGCCGACAGCCTGAGCGAGGATCCGTCCACGCTGCTCTACGCCGAGGACTCGCGCTCCTTCTACGAGCTGCTGCCCAAGGTGCTGGACATGTTCTACAGCCGCCCGGACGAATACCTCCAGCTGGCGGTGAACAATCTGCGCCTCAATGTGCCGATCTTCAACACCCACCGCATGGCGGCGGAATACGTCCGCAAATACGAGCTGCCGCTCGATCCGAAGACCGAAGCCCGCGTCGTCGGTTTCGCCAATCTTTACAAAAGCGACTCCTGCGACTGGACAAAGCCGCAGGCTTAACAGGCACAGAAAAAAGGAGAACACCAGCATGGCCCGCCATCACAATCCCAGCGGCTCCACCAACAAGGCGATAGACGCTATCGACCGCAAACGGGAGCGGGAGCGCCGCTTCATCCTCAGCAAGGCCAAGGACAACGCGCCGGAGCTGGCAGTCAAGATCGTGCAGCGGCTCTTGGACGAGCACATCATCGAGACCACTGACCTTCAGGCCATTCAGGAAGGGATGGAGCGGCAGCTGCGCGCTCCGGCGGATATGGAGGAGTTTGAAATCCGCCTCAAGGTCGCCGACATCCGCACGCTGATGCCGGATCCGAACATCCTCAGCCTGTATCTGACCGCCTACATCATCAACGACTTAGTCAATCATCCCAAGGTGCAGGACGTGTTCGGCGACGACGCGGACATTTACGCCGTGGTGGACTCGGTGCTGTCCAAGCTCCGCTCCGGCGCGGACGACTGATGGCCCTGACGCAGCGGCCCTCGTTGGTCTTCGCCAACAGCAAGGGCGAAATCATCGACTACGAGGGCTTGGAGATGGCGGGCAGCAGCGCGGGCGAGTTCCGCCGCCTGGAGCCTGAGGAGCTGATTCCCCTGCCGGTGGGCAGTGAGCTGTTTGTCCTGCCCGGCAGGCTGCCGGTGGGCATCGAGCCGGAGAGCGGCGAGCCTGCTTTGCTGGATGAAAATCCCTATGACGGCAGCTCGGAGATTTCCGCTGTCGCCGCCTTCATGGCCCCGGCGCACACCGCTGTGTATTCCGCCGCCTATCAGACGCAGGAAAACGCCCCGCTGCTGCCGCTTTTTGCTTACACTGCTGTGGGCTGGCAGGACGGCAGATTTGTCGTCGCCGCCTTCCGCAGCGACAGCGACATCCGCCAAGATCCCAATGGCTTCAATCAGAAGCAGATTGACAAAAAGACAGCGGCCAAGCTGAAGAAATATCCGCACAACCGTCTGATTCAGCATCTTGGCAAATGCTGCCTGACCTACGCCTGCCCGGCGGCCCGCAACTACTTCCTTGGCCGCTGGGAAGCCCCGCTGCCCACCTCGCCCTGCTGCAACGCGGGCTGCGTCGGCTGCATCTCCCAGCAGCCAAGCGGCTGCTGCCCGTCCACGCAGGATCGCATCCACTTTGTCCCATCAACCAGCGAGCTGCTGGAAATCGCGGTGCCGCATTTAGAGACGGCGGAGCGGGCGGTGGTCAGCTTTGGCCAAGGCTGCGAGGGCGAGCCGCTGCTGCAAGCTCCGACGCTGGAGTCCTCCATCCGCCAGATGCGGGCGCAGACCAGCAAGGGCACGATCAATCTCAACACCAATGCCAGCATTCCTGCGGCTGTTGACCGGCTGGCGCAGGCCGGGCTGGATTCCATCCGGGTTTCGATGAACTCCGCCCGCACTGAGTTCCACCGCCGTTACTACCGGCCCAAGAATTTCTCCTTCGCCGAGGTGCGCCAGACCATCGAGGTGATGAAGCGGCATGGCCGCCACGTCTCGCTGAATTATTTCATCCTGCCCGGTTTCACGGATTCGCCTGACGAATTCGCCGCCCTCTGCGAGTTGCTCGAAGCCTGCCAGCCGGATCTGATCCAGCTCCGCAATCTGAACATGGACCCGGAGCATTACCTGAAGACTGTCGGCCATGCGCCGAGCCAGCCAGCCCTTGGCATCCTCCGCTGGCTGGAGCTGCTGAAGACGCAGTTCCCCCGCCTCAAGTTCGGCTATTTCAATCCGGCATTGCGCTGAAGATGCGCCAGCGCGCCGCAGATCATGACAGATTTTTTTGCCAGCCCTGTTCTGAATTCTCCCTACGCCTGCCCGTCACAGCACTGGGAATTAGATGCTGACGGGCAGCCCACGCAGAAAATAGTCGCATCCCGCCGCCCGGCCAAGTTTATCACGCCGATTCCACGACCTAAGAAACGGAAAGGCACCGCCAAGCAGACGGGCCTGATTTTTGATGACGGCAGGGGCCTGTCAAGTCACGAGCAGCAGTACGACCCCACCTCAATCATCAATGAAGTGCGCCGCCACGTGGACATCTGGCGCACATTGCCCCGTTCCGCCTGGCAGGTCACGCCGGAGACCGCCCGTCTTTTGCAGCATTGGCGGCATCACCAGTTCAGAGACATCCGCCCGTTTTTCTGTCAAGTTGAGGCGGTTGAAACCGCAATCTGGCTGACTGAAGCCGCGCCGCAGTCAGCCGCCGGAAAGCGGCTGCTCGACCATCTGGCGGCGGCCAACAGGGATGCCAATCCGCAGCTGCTGCGGCTTGCGTTGAAGCTCGCCACCGGTGCGGGCAAGACGACGGTGATGGCGATGCTCATCGCGTGGCAGACGGTCAATGCGGTCCGCCATCCGGGGAGCAAAAAATTCACACGCGGTTTTTTGATCTGCGCCCCGGGTCTGACCATCAAAGACCGCCTGCGGGTTCTTCAGCCCAACGACCCGAACAGCTATTACAAAGAGCGCGAGCTGATGCCTGATGACATGCTGGAGGACATCAGCCGGGCAAAAATTGTCATCACCAACTACCATGCCTTCAAGCTACGAGAACGGCTTGAACTTTCCAAGGGCTGCCGCCAGCTGCTGCAAGGCCGCACCGGTGATCTGCCGAAGACGCTTGAGACAGAAGGCCAGATGATGCAGCGGGTCATGCCGGAACTCATGGGCATGAGAAATATTTTTGCCATCAACGATGAGGCGCACCACTGCTACCGGGAAAAACCTGGGGACGACGATGTTGAAGTCCTGAAAGGCGACGAGAAAAAAGAGGCGGAAAAAAACAGAGAGGCGGCCCGGCTCTGGATTTCCGGGCTTGAGGCCGTGAACCGCAAGCTCGGTCTCAGCCGGGTACTTGATTTGTCCGCGACTCCTTTTTTCCTCAGCGGTTCCGGCTACGTTGAAGGCACTCTCTTTCCGTGGACGATGAGCGATTTTTCTCTCATGGACGCGATTGAGTGCGGCATCGTCAAACTGCCGCGCGTGCCGGTGGCGGAAAACATTTCCGGCGAGGAAATGCCGATGTTCCGCAATCTCTGGGAGAACATCCGCAGCGACATGCCGAAACAGCGGCGCGGCAGCGGCGGCGAGCTGGACCCGCTCAAACTCCCTGCCCGCTTGCAGACCGCGCTGCTGGCCCTGTATGGCCATTACGAAAAAACCTTCCTCCTGTGGCAGGAAAGAGGCATCAAGGTTCCGCCCTGCTTCATCATTGTCTGCCAGAACACGGCCATTTCCAAGTTAGTCTATGATTTTGTCTCCGGCTTCCACCGCGTCGGCGATGACGGCTCCGTCAAGTTGGAGAATGGCCGCCTACCCTTGTTCCGCAATTTCGATGAAAGCAGCGGCGCGTCGCTGCCGCGTCCCAACACCCTGCTGATTGACAGCGAGCAGCTTGAATCAGGCGACGCGCTGGACAGCGGCTTTCGCAGCATGGCTGCCGACGAAATTGAACGCTTCCGCCGGGAAATTGTTGAGCGCAGCGGCGATGCCCGCGCAGGCGGCAGCATCAGCGATCAGGAGCTGCTGCGGGAAGTCATGAACACCGTGGGCAAGGAAGGCAGGCTGGGCGGCTCCATCCGCTGCGTGGTCTCGGTCTCCATGCTCACCGAGGGCTGGGACTCAAACACTGTCACCCACATTCTCGGCATCCGCGCCTTCGGCACCCAGCTGCTTTGCGAACAGGTGATTGGCCGTGCCCTGCGCCGCCAGTCGTACAGGCTCAACGAGGACGGGCTGTTCAACGTTGAATACGCCGACATTTTCGGTATTCCTTTTGATTTCACAGCCAAACCGGTCATTGCCCCGCCGCAGCAGCCGCGTGAGACCGTGCAGGTGAAAGCCGTGCGCCCTGAGCGCGATGCTCTTGAAATCCGTTTTCCCCGCGTTGAAGGCTACCGGGTGGAGCTGCCGGAAGAGCGTCTGAGCGCGGATTTCAACGAAGATTCGATTCTGAAGCTCACGCCTGATTTGGTTGGCCCGACGAAAACCCAAAACGCGGGCATCATCGGCGAAAGCGCGGACATGAGCCTTGAGCATCTGGGCGAGCTGCGCTTCTCCACGCTGGCCTTTCATCTCGCCAAGCGGCTGCTTTACACCAAATGGCGCGACCCCGGCGAAGAGCCGAAGCTCCATCTTTTCGGCCAGCTCAAGCGCATCACCCGGCAATGGTTAGACACCTGCCTTGTCTGTGAAGGCGGAGCCTGTCCTGCGCAGCTGATGTATCAGGAGCTGGCCGACATGGCCTGCAACAAAATCACCGCCGCTATCACCCGGCATTTTCTCGGCGAGCGTCCGGTCAAGGTGATGCTTGATCCCTACAACCCGACCGGCTCGACCAGAAACGTCCGCTTCAACACCTCAAAGACAAGCCGCTGGCAGACCAGCTCGGCGCATTGTCATCTCAACTGGGCGGTTCTTGACAGCGACTGGGAGGCTGAGTTCTGCCGGGCGGCGGAAGCGCATCCCAAGGTTCGTGCCTATGTGAAGAATCACGGTCTCGGTCTGGAGGTTCCTTATCAGCTCGGCTCGGAGACGCGCAGGTATCTGCCTGATTTCATTGTCCGGGTGGACGACGGCTGCGGCGATGACGACTTGCTGAACCTGATTATCGAGATCAAGGGCTATCGCGGCGAAGATGCCAAGGAGAAAAAATCCACGATGGAAACCTCTTGGGTGCCCGGCGTGAATCAGCTCAAAACCTATGGCCGCTGGGCCTTTGCCGAATTCACCGAAGTCTTTCAGATTGAGGCCGCATTCAGTAAATTGATTGATCAATGTAGGGGAGAAAAATTTTTCGCCCCTACATTGAAATGACAGAACGAGGTGCAATCATGGCGAAGAAATCTTCCCCTCCAAAATCTGTCGAAACCTTCCGGCATGATGATGCCACGCGGAAAAACATTCCCACTGCCGAACTGCAACCTATGCTGCGGCAGGATGATGCCAGTCCCCGCCTTGTGAAATATCCGCGCAACACTGATCTTGACCCACAGCTTGTCTGGCGCGGGAAGGATGAGCAGGACTGGAGCGACCTTGTTGTTCATGCGCCGCCGCTCTACATTCAGGAGAAAATCCATCCCAAAGCCTTGCTTGACGATCTGCTGCGGCAGTCCAAGGAGGCGGAGCCGATCGTTCAATTCAATCTGTTCAACGATTTCAACGGCATTCCCAAGGGCGTTGACAAGACCGAGTTTTATCAGCACGACCAGAACTGGAGCAACCGCATGATTCTGGGCGACTCGCTCCAAGTGATGGCCTCGCTGGCCGAGCGCGAGGGACTGCGCGGCAAGGTGCAGTGCATCTACTTCGATCCGCCCTACGGCATCAAGTTCAACAGCAATTTTCAGTGGTCAACCACCAGCCGCGACGTGAAAGACGGCAATCCCGGCCACATCACCCGCGAGCCGGAGCAGGTCAAAGCCTTCCGCGACACCTGGCGCGACGGCATCCACAGCTATCTCACCTACCTGCGCGACCGCCTCACCGTTGCCCGCGACCTGCTGACGGAATCCGGCTCTATCTTTGTGCAGATCGGCGATGAGAATGTCCACCGCGTCCGGTCGGTGATGGATGAGGTGTTCGGGAACGAAAATTTTGTCGCTATGATTTCGTTTCAGAAAACAGGCAGTCTTGCTGGAAATTTCCTTTCAGGAACAGTTGATTACATAATTTGGTATGCAAAGAACAAAATTAATTTAAAGTATCGCCAGCTTTACAAGGAGCGTGAGGCTGGCACATCATCTCTTGACCGATACGACTATGTTGAAACGACAGATGGTACATTGATCCGTATTTCAGCAAAAGCTATGCGCGGAGAAGAAAAGTTTCCTGTCGGAGAACGTTGTCGTTTTACTACGTTGCTTTCTGATGGTGTTCCATCTGAAAGCAAGCCATTTAATTTTTGCGGAAAGTCTTTCCCTCTCAGGCATGGAAAGCACTGGAAAACAGACCCTACCGTGGGTGGTAAACGATTGGTGTTTGCTAATCGTGTCGTTCAACAAGGGGAAACGGTTTGGTATAAACGTTTTGTCAACGATTTTTCTGTACTTCCGATGGATGATCGTTGGGAGAGCATACAAATAGGTCGTGAACTTTTTTATGTCGTTCAGACTGCGACTGAAGTAGTCAAACGCTGCCTCCTCATGGCCACCGACCCCGGCGACCTTGTGCTTGACCCGACCTGCGGTTCCGGCACCACCGCCACCGTCGCAGAGCAATGGGGCCGCCGCTGGATCACGATTGACACGTCTCGCGTCGCGCTGGCCTTGGCCCGTGCCCGCATCATGGGCGCACGCTATCCCTTCTATCTGCTCGCCGATTCCCGTGAAGGGCAGCTCAAAGAAGCGGAGATCACCCGCACCGCGCCAAGCACGCATCCTGTGCAAGGGAACATCCGCCACGGTTTTGTTTATGAGCGCGTGCCGCACATCACGCTCAAGTCCATCGCCAACAACGCGGAGATAGATGTCATCTGGGAGAAGTGGCAGCAGACGCTGGAGCCGTTGCGCGAGAAGCTGAAAGCCGCCGTAGGGGCGGTTCGCGAACCGCCCCTACTACAGGAATGGGAGATTCCCCGCGAGGCCGATGCCAAGTGGCCGGACGCGGCGAAGAAGCTCCACGCCGACTGGTGGGCCGCCCGCATCGCCCGGCAGAAGGAGATTGATGCTTCCATCGCCGCCAAAGCTGAATTTGAATTCCTCTACGACAAGCCATATGAGAATAAGAAGGCGGTGCGCGTAGCCGGACCGTTCACTGTTGAAAGCCTCAGTCCGCACCGCAGCTTAGGCGTGGATGAAAACGACGAGCTGATTGATCCGCTGGCAAAAAACAGCGGCAGTCACGAAGCTGGGCAGTCCTTCCCGCAGATGGTTTTGGAGAATCTCAAAACCGCCGGAGTCCAGCAGGCGCACAAAGAAGACCGCATCACCTTCACCGCGCTGACCTTGTGGCCGGGCAAGATGATCTGCGCTGAAGGCCGCTACTTGGAAGGCGACACGGAAAAACGCGCCGCTATTTTCATTGGCCCGGAATTCGGCACCGTGCAGCGGGCTGATCTTGTCGAGGCCGCCCGTGAATGCGCTGATGCCGGTTTCGACGCGCTCATCGCCTGCGCCTTCAACTACGAGGCGCACAGCACGGAGTTCAGCAGACTGGGCCGCATCCCTGTGCTCAAAGCCCGCATGAACGCCGACCTGCACATGGCCGAAGACCTCAAAAACACGGGCAGCGGCAACTTGTTTGTCATCTTCGGCGAGCCGGACATTGAACTGCTGCCGCAGCCGGACGGCAGACTGCGCGTGAAAGTCAATGGTGTGGATATCTTCAAACCGCAGACCGGAGAAGTCATCAGCCACGGAGCAGACGGCATCGCCTGCTGGCTCCTCGACACCGACTACAACGAAGAGAGCTTTTTCGTCCGCCACGCCTACTTCCTCGGCGCGAACGATCCGTACAGCGCACTGAAAACTACTCTGAAGGCGGAAATCAACGCCGAAGTCTGGGAAATGCTGAAGAGCGACACCTCGCGGCCATTCGAGAAACCAAAAAGCGGGCGGATCGCGGTGAAGGTCATCAACCACCTCGGCGACGAGGTGATGAAGGTGTTTCGGGTGAGCTGACATGACAGCGCCTGACAAGGACTTTGCCGCCGCCATCCGTCTTCTCGGCGGCGCATGGGCAGGCCGGACGCAATTTGCGCCGCTGCTGCCGGACGGCTCGCTGCGCCGTTTCTGCCGCCTGATCCGCGAGGACGGGGCGAGGGCCGTGGCTGCCGCGCCACCGCCCGACGATGCCGCCGGTCTGCGCGAGGCCAAGGCGGGCTGGCAGATTGGCCGCCATCTCTTCGCCTGCGGCGCGCCGGTGCCGGTGCCGCTCGCCTTTGACGAGGCCAGCGGCCTGCTTGTCTGCGAGGACTTGGGCGACGTGCGCCTGCATGACGTGGTGCTGAAGCACGGGGCGGATTCGGCTGAGGCAGCAGCGTTCTACCTGCAGACCGTCATCGAGCTGGCCAAGATGCAGGTGCTTGGCCGCGAGCACTTCAATCCTGCCTGGTGCTGGGACACGCCGCGCTATGACCGCCAGGTCATGCTGGAGCGCGAGTCCGGCTACTTCCTCCGCGCTCTCTGCCGCGACCTGCTCCAGCTGGACGTTGACGAGGCCGCCTTGGCGCGGGAATTCGCCCAGCTTGCTGATCAGGCCGCGCAGGCCGATGCCTCCTTCTTCCTCCACCGCGACTTTCAGAGCCGCAACATCATGGTGCTGGACGGGCGGGTGCGCTTCATTGATTATCAGGCCGGACGGCTGGGGCCGCTGGCCTATGATCTTGCCTCGCTGCTGATTGACCCTTACGCCGCCCTGCCGCAGGCCATGCAGGACGGACTGCTGGAATATTACCTCGATGCGCTCAACATCCTGCTGCCGTACAGCCGCGAGCAGTTCCGCCGCGAATACACGCTGCTGGCCGTGCAGCGCAACCTGCAAATCCTTGGAGCCTTCGCCTTTCTCAGCAGCCAGCGCGGCAGGCCGTTCTTTGCGCAGTATATCCTTCCAGCATTGCATTCCCTGTGCAGCCTGCTTGCCAAACTCCCTCCGGCGGAATACGCCTGCCTCCGCACTGCTGCCGAGCAATGCTTGCGCAGCATCAGCCTGCACTAAAACTGACAGGAGAGCAGACATGGACATCACAGGCTTTGAGAAGATTGCCAAGTATCTGGCTGTCCCGCTGGTGCTGGTGGGCTTTGCGCTGATGCTCGTCTTCGGCATCCACGACAAGCTCATTGCGTCAGGCTTGCTGACGCAGGTTTCAGCGAAAGACACCAGTGAGATCATCAAGCTGCTGCTGCGCTACGGCTTCCAGCTTGGGATGAGCGTGACAGTGCTCGGCTTTGCTCTGGCAGCGTGGAGCAAGCACATAGACAGCGAGGTGCAGCCGGTGGATGCCGCCAAGCTGGCACGAGAGCTGCTTGGGCCGCAGCTTGCAGCCAAGGATGAGCAGATCAAGGCACTGACTGAAGCCATCACCGCTTTGTCCAAGACTGGCGCACCCGCTGCAAGCATCAATGATGCCTTGCAGGCGTTAGAGCAGGGCGACACTGCCAAGGCGCAGGCAATCTTTGCTGAGGTGCTGCGCAGCAAGGAGGCAGAAGGGCGGAAGGCGAACAAGGAAGCAGCGGCAGCAGCCCGCCACTTGGGCGCATTGGCGTATATGAACAACCCGAAAGAGGCTTTGCTTGCCTACCAGAAGGCAGTGGAGCTTGACCCGGACAATGCGGACGGCTGGAACCCGCTTGGGCTTCTGCTGAAGCGCACAGGCGAGCTGACGCAGGCGGAAGAAGCCTTTCGCAAGGTGCTGGCCTTGGCTGAAGCGCGTCAGGATAAAGAGAAGCAGGCATGGGCCTTGGGCAATCTGGGCAATGTGTATCGGACACGCGGCGAGCTGGACAAGGCAGAGGAGATGTACCGGAAAGTGCTTGCGCTTCACCAATCATTGGGCAGCAAGGAAGGCATGGCAGCAGATTACGCCAATCTGGGCATTGTGGCATATACACGCGGCGAGCTGGACAAGGCCGAGGAGATGCACAGGAAAGCTCTGGAGCTTCATCAAGCCTTGGGCCATAAGGAATACATGGCAGCCAATTACGGCAATCTGGGCATTGTGTATAAGACACGCGGCGAGCTGGACAAGGCGGAGGAGATGTACAGAAAGGCTCTGGCGATCAACGAAGCCTTGGGCAGCAAGGAAGTAGGGGCGGGACTGTACGGCAATCTGGGAGAGGTTTATCGTGTTCGCGGCGAGCTGGACAAGGCGGAAGAGATGCACAGGAAAGCTCTTGAGCTTTTCCAAGACTTGGGCGGCAAGGAAGGCATAGCACTGTCTTACGGCAATCTGGGCTTTGTGTATGCGCAGCGCGGCAATCTTGCTCAGGCGGAAGCAGCTTTGCGGAAGAGTCTGAGCCTGTATCAGGAGATGGGAGCGATGCAGCATCCTGATGCCAAGAAAGTGCAGCAGTGGCTGGATGAATTGGCCCAGCAGCGCGCCAGCCAAACCGTACCCGGTGCGGCCTCTCCCCGATAGTAGTATCGGGCCAAGCTCGACAGCGCTTTCGGGCTGGCCCGCAAGTACTATCGGGCTGGCCCGCAAGCGCTTGCGGGGAAGACCTCTGCAAGCTGGGCATCGTCTGGCTCTGCCGCCATTCTTTAAATGGCATGGGCCTTCCTCACAGCCTGCTTGCCAAAATCCCCGCAGAAGAGTATCCTTGCCTGAAATCACTGACTGAACGCTGCCTGAAGGCAATTGAACCTCTCCACCGCGCCCCGCATGTCAACCGCCGCCTGCCCCCTTGTCGCCTTGATTGGCCGCCCGAACGTGGGCAAATCCACGCTCTTTAACCGCATCACCCGCAGCCGGGACGCGATTGTTGACCCCACGCCCGGCGTGACCCGCGACCGCCATTACGCCCAAGCGAGCTGGGAGGAGCAGTCGTTCATGCTGGTGGACACCGGCGGTATTGAGGACGAGGACAGCGACAACTTCAGCAGCCACATCCGCCATCAGGCCATGCAGGCGATGGACGAGGCGGACATCATCATCCTGCTGCTGGATGGCCGCCAAGGGGTGATGCCCGGCGACCACGAACTGGTTGAGCTGCTGCGGCGCACGGACAAGACGGTCTTCTTCGCGGTCAACAAGATTGATGCGCCCAACATCGAGAACGAGCTGCTGGCTCCGTTCTGGGAGCTGGGCGTTGACCAGCTCTGGGCTTTGTCGGCTGATCACAGTTACGGTTTCAGCACCCTGATGAACGCCTTGGCCGAGAAGCTGGGCCAGACCGAGGCACCGCCGCCGCTGCCGGAGAACACTATCCGTCTGGCCTTCCTTGGCCGCCCGAACGTGGGTAAGTCCTCAATGATCAACGCGATCATGGGACAGGAGCGGATGATTGTCTCCGAAGTGGCTGGCACCACCCGCGATGCAGTAGACACCATGCTCTCGGCGGACAAGCACAACTACCTGCTCATTGACACTGCGGGCATCCGGCGCAAGGGCAAGACGCAGGACAAGCTGGAGAAGTTCTCCATCCTCAAGGCACTGAAGTCCCTCAGCCGCTGCGACATCGCCGCAGTGCTGATTGATGCGCAGGAAGGCATCACCGAGCAGGACACCAAGGTGATCGGCTACACCCAGGAGCAGGGCCGTGCCCTCTTGCTGCTCATCAACAAATGGGATTTGATCGAAGGCGACAAGAAGCGGCAGGAGCAGCTCCTTGCAGCGGTGGAGGAGGCGGTCAAGTTCATTCCCTTTGCCCCGGTGTTCAAGGTCTCCGCCAAGACTGGCTCAGGCATCAAGCGACTCTTCCCGGAAATGGGCAAGATGCACCGCCAGTTTCACCAGCGTTTTCCCACCGCCGCCCTCAACCGGCTCTTGGAGGATGCCAAGACCCAGCATCCGCCGCCAATGCACCACGGACGCAGGCTGAAGCTCTACTACACCGCTCAGATCAGCAGTGCGCCGCCTACCTTCGCCGTGATCGCCAACTACCCGGAGGACATTCACTTCTCCTATCAGCGCTATCTCACCAACCGCTTCCGGGAAGGGCTAGGCCTTGACCGGGTGCCGCTGCGGCTCTTCTTCCGCGAGCGCAGCGGCAGGGACAAGGACAAGGGAGGGAAGAAAGCGGCGGACTGAGCGGACAAGGACGGGAAACACAAGCCAACGCAGGGAAGGGCAGGCATGATCGGAGAAATCATCGCGGTCGGCGACGAGCTGACTACAGGCCGGATAGTCAACACCACCAGTGCGTTCGCCGCCCGGCAGCTCTTTCTTGCCGGACACAGCATTCAGGCCATGCAGACCATCGGCGACGCGCCGAAGCTGATCGGCGAGGCCCTGAAGCGGGCGGTGAGCCGGGCGGAGTTTGTCCTTGTCACCGGCGGCTTGGGGCCGACCAGCGACGATCTGACCAATGAGGCCGCTGCCGAGGCATTGGATCGGCCTTCGACTCTGCATCCGGAAATTCTGGAGAAAATCCGCGCCCAGCCGTGGGCTGATCTCAGCGCGCTGGAGAAGCTGGCTTGGCTGCCGGAGGGCGCGGAAGTGCTGAACGCGGACGGACGGATGGCTGGCCATCTGCTGGTGCATGAGGCGGTGCCGGTCTTTTTTCTGCCCGGCGTGCCGTCGCAGGCGGAAAAGCTGCTGACCGAGACCGTCCTGCCCCGACTGGCGGGCTGGCTCGGCGGCAGACGCAGCGCGGTGCGGACCCGGCTCTACAAGACTGTCGGCCTGTGCGAATGTGAGATCAACCAGCGGCTGCTGGCCTTGGAAAGCGACCGGCGGGTGAGCGTCGGCTATTATCCGGTCGGCGGCGAGGTGCAGGTCAGCCTGAGCGTGGCCGAGGCTGGCGAGGCAGCGGCGGAAAGCCTGTTCCAAGAGGCGGACGGGCGCATCCGCGCCGCCTTGGACAGGCATCTCTACGGCACGGACAAAACGAGCCTTGCACAGGCGTTAGGAATGCTGCTGCGGGAAAAAAAGCTGACGCTGGCGGCGGCAGAATCCTGCACCGGCGGCCTGATCAGCGCGAAGATCACCGCTGTGCCCGGCTGCTCGGCGTGGTTCGCGGGCGGCGTGGTCGCCTATTCCAACCACCTCAAGGAATGCCTGCTCGGCGTGGACGCGGAGCTGCTGCGGCAGCATGGCGCGGTCAGCGGGCCGGTCGCCGAGGCGATGGCCACCGGGCTGGCCCGGCGCAGCGGCGCGGATGTTACCGTCGCGACGACCGGCATTGCCGGGCCGGACGGCGGCACAGCGGACAAACCGACAGGCACAGTGTATATTGGCCTCTGGCAGCAGGGAGCGGCGCGGGCCTGCCTGCAATGTTTCTGCGGCAGTCGGCACGAGATTCAGGAGATGACAGCAACAGCGGCCTTGGACGCGGTGCGGCGGGCGGTTTGCTGATTGCAGCGGAATGACTTGCAAGACAAGGAGAAAATAATGGCTATTTCAGCGGAAAAACAGGCGGAAGGACGAAGCAAAAGCGTTGACAGTGCCATCAGCCAGATTCACCGGCAGTTCGGCAAAGGCTCGATCATGCGCCTTGGCGAACACGAGCGGCTCAACATCCCGGTTATTTCCACCGGCACCTTGGGCATAGACCTTGCCTTGGGGGTCGGCGGCCTGCCGCGCGGCAGGGTGACGGAAATTTACGGCCCGGAGTCGAGCGGCAAGACCACGCTGGCCCTGCATGTCATTGCCGAGGCCCAGCGGGCGGGGGGCAACGCGGCCTTCATTGACGCGGAGCACGCCCTTGACACCACCTACGCTGAAAAATTAGGTGTGAATGTCGATGACCTGCTCGTCTCGCAGCCGGATTTCGGCGAGCAGGCTTTGGAAATCTGCGAAATTCTGATGCGCAGCGGCGGCCTCGACGTGATCGTCATCGACTCGGTGGCGGCTCTGGTGCCCAAGGCGGAGATTGACGGCAACGTCGGCGACCAGCACGTCGGCCTGCAAGCCCGGCTGATGTCCCATGCCCTGCGCAAATTCACCGGCGTCATCCAGAGAACCAACACCGTGCTGATTTTCATCAATCAAATCCGCATGAAAATCGGTGTAATATACGGCAGCCCGGAAACCACCACCGGCGGCAACGCGCTCAAATTCTACAGCTCGGTGCGGATCGACATCCGGCGGCAGGCGCAGATCAAGGACGGCCAAGAAGTGATCGGCAACCGGACCAAGATCAAGGTGGTGAAGAACAAGGTCGCGCCGCCCTTCCGGGAGGCGGAGTTCGACATCATTTACGGCGAGGGCATCTCCCGCGCCGGCGACCTGCTCGACTTGGCGGTTGACCGCAAGATCGTTGATAAAAGCGGGTCGTGGTACGCCTACAACGACGAGCGCATCGGCCAAGGCCGCGAGAACGCCAAGACCTTCCTCAAGGAGCATCCTGAGATGCTGCTGGAGATTGACCAGAAGGTGCGGCAGCTCTGCGCCCTGCCCAGCGGCGGCGGAGACGGCGACATTGCTGCGGATTATATTCCGGCGGAGGATGATGGCTATCCTGAAGATTTGGACGGGACAGCGGCGGAATAGCGGCTGCGCCGCGCGGCGTTATGTCATCAAGCAGTTCCAGCAGAACTGGGCGGGACGGCGAAGAAGCGGCGGCCCGCTTTCTTGAAGCGCAGGGCTATGTCATCGTGGAACGCAACTGCCGCCTGTCTGGCGGTGAAATCGACATCATCGCCCGCGACGGCGCCTGCTTGGCCGTGATCGAGGTGAAAACCCGACGCGGCAGCCAGTTCGGCAGCCCTTTCGAGGCGGTGGATGTCCGCAAGCAGCGGCGGCTGGCCGCTGCCGCGCTGGAGTATATGGCCGTCCGCAATTTAGACATGCCGCTGCGCTTTGACGTGGCCGCAGTTTTTGCTGAAAAAAACGCCTTCCGGGTGGAGCTGCTGCGCAACGCCTTTGACTGCGGGGAGTGAACGTGGCCGCAGATCAACAGAAAGGTCGCCTCCGTTCCGGCTTCACCACCGGGGCGTGCGCTGCCGCCGCCGCCAAGGGCGCGACGCTGGCCTTGCTTGTCGGCCAGCCCCTCGTTCAAGCAGAAATTCCCTTTCCTGACGGTCGCCGCTACAGCTTTCTGCTGCACCGCTGTGTAGCGGAGCAGGGCAGGGCGTGGGCATCGGTGATCAAAGACGCGGGCGATGACCCCGACGTGACCAACGGCGCAGAGATCATTGCCGCAGTTGAGGCGCAGCCTCTGGGCGGCACGGGCGAAGCCATTGCCATTAGGGCAGGGCAGGGGGTCGGCACTGTGACCAAACCTGGCCTGTCCGTGCCGGTGGGCGAACCAGCCATCAATCCGGTGCCGCTGCGGATGATCCGGGCGGCGGTGGCGGAGGCGTTGCATGAATTGCGACAAGACGGCCTGCGTCTGACAATCACTGTCAGCGTGCGCGACGGCGAGCGGCTGGCGGAAAAAACCCTCAACCGGCGGCTGGGCATCGTCGGCGGGCTGTCTATTCTTGGCACCACCGGCATAGTCCGCCCGGTCTCAGCCGAAGCGTGGACAGCGACCATTGACGCGGCCATGCAGGTGGCCCGCGCCGCCGGGCTGGATGAAGTATTGCTTTCCACCGGGCGCACCTCCGAGGCGGCGGCGCAGCGGCTGCTTGGTCTGCCGGAAGAGGCGCAGGTGATGATGGGCGATTATCTTAAGCACGCGCTCAAGGCGGCGCGGCGGCAGGGCTTCCGCCGCATCCACCTGGCGGGGATGTGGGCCAAAGTGCTGAAATGCGCTCTTGGTATCCCGCAGACGCATGTCCGCAACGGCGCGCTGGAAGTGCGGCAGGCGGCGGAGCTGCTGGCGGAGCTGGGGCTGGATGAAGAGACCGCAGCCGGGCTGGCGCAGGCCAATACAGCCAAGGAAATCCACCAGCGGCTGCTGGCGCAGGGCAGGGCGGACTTGGTGCGGGCGGTCTGCCTGCGGGCCAAGCAATATGCCGAGCAGGTCTCCGGCCTGCCGGTCAGTCTGTATTTAGTCACCTCGGAAGACGGGGTGGTGGAGCAGATCTGAGGTCAATCCTCCTGGTGGAGCTGCGGCAAATCCTTCGCCGTCTGCACGCCCAGATTTTTCAACGCTTCGGCCCGGCTGATTAAATTGCCTTGGCCGGTGTGCAGGCGTTTCTCCGCCAGCTCCCAGCTCTCCCGCGCCTGTTTCAGCCGTACACCGACCTCTGTGAATGCCTCGACAAAACCGGCGAACTTATCGTACAGCTTCCCGGCCTCTTTGGCAATAAGCTGGCTGTTGCGGTTCTGCTCGTCCACCCGCCAGATGTGATGGACAGTGCGGAGGATGGCCAGCAGCGTTGAGGGCGAGGCGAGCATCACCCGGCGGCGCAGGCCCTCGCCGAGCAGCTCCGGTTTGGCGGCCACAGCAGCCTGAAACGCCCCTTCAATCGGGATGAAAAGCAGGACGAAATCCAGCGTGCTCAGACCGGGTAGCTGCTGATACTGCTTGCCGCTGAGATTGGCGATATGCTTCTGTACCGAGGCGGCGTGGTTTTTCAGATGCTCCTCGCGCGCCCGCTCGTCAGCGGCCCGGCAGGCTTCGACATAGCTGTTGAGCGAGACCTTGGAGTCAATGACGATCACCTTGTTTTCCGGCAGATAGACAAGGATGTCCGGCTGTTTGAGCCTGCCCTGCTCGTCGCGCAGCGCAACCTGCGCCGCAAACTCATGGCCAGGACGCAGGCCGGATTCCTCTAAAAGTCGCTCCAGCACCATCTCGCCCCACTGGCCTTGCAGCTTGTTCGCGCCTTGCAAGGCTTTGGTCAAATCTACCGCCTCTTGGCTGATGCGCTCGTTCAGGCTTTTCAGGTGCTCAATCTCCTTGAGCAGGGCGACGCGGTCGCGGCTTTCCTGATGATGCGTTTCCTCGATCTTGCGGCGGAAATCGCCGAGCTGCTCCCGCACCGGCTGAAGCAAATTTTCCAAGCCGCCCGCGTGCTGCTCGCGCAGCAGCCGTCCCTGCTCGGCCATCACCTTGCGGGAGAGATTGCTGAATTCCTCCTCCATCCGCTGCCGACTCTGCTCCAACAGCCGCTGGCGTTCGTCCGCCAAGGCCTGCTGCTCGTGCAGCACGCCCTCCAGCCGGATTTTCTCGCCGTCCAGCTCCTCTTTCCGCAGCCGGAGCGCGTCGCGTTCGCTCCGCAGCCGCTGCGCTTCGTCCGTCAGCAGCTCCAAACGTAGCCGCTCCCGCTGGAGCCGGTTCCAAAGCAGCAAGACTGCCCCTGTCCCGGCAATAAGTGCCGCCAGCAGCAGGCTGTTTCCTTCCACCATCATCCTCCGCGTGAATGCGAGCCGCGCAGCTTTTCTTGCCGCTGCGCGAAAAGTGCAGTAGTCTTACCGCAGACGATGGAGGACGGAAAGAAAAAAATGATGCATGAAACATTGCGCAGACTGCCGCCGCTGCTTGTGCTGACCGGCTTCCGGGCGACCGGCAAGACAGCGGTCGGTCGGCATCTGGCCCGGCTCTGCGGTTATGAATTCGCCGATACCGACGCGCTCTTAGCGGAACGGATGGGCTGTTCTGTCGCCGAAGCAGTGGAGCGGCACGGCTGGCCGCATTTCCGCGAGCAGGAACAGCTGCTGCTGGCGGAGCTGGTTTCGCGGCGGAACACGGTGCTGGCCACCGGCGGCGGTGCGATTCTCCATCAGCAGGAATGGCAGCTGCTGCGCAAACAGGCCGTTGTCATCTGGCTGCGGACGGATTTAGCCGCGACCTTGGCCAGGCTGCGGCAAGATGAAAAAACTGCCGGTCAGCGGCCCCGGCTGCTCAGTCAGGCGGATGATGATTTGGAGACCGAAACCGTCGCGTTGCTCAAAGAACGCGAACCGCTGTACCGGGCTGGTTCGGATCTGGTTATTGAAACCGGAGGCAGAACGGCGGAAGAGGCGGCGCGGAAATTGTTTTTTCGCTTGACGAAAAACGGCGCGGATGTTAATTCCTGCGTTTAATCGCGCCCGCCTCTTCCCGGAGAAGCATCATGCTCAAGCCCGCCCTGTTCCGCCTTCTTTTTTCTTTCTGCGCTCTGCTGTCCTTTTCCTCTTCTGAGGCGGCTGGCTGCATGACGAAGCTCGTTCATGCTGGTGACAGCATGACTCCGCCCGCGCCTGCCGCTGGCGAGCCTGCGACGATCACCTTTCAGCTGCGCAATAATTCTGTTCCCCCTTGCGACGCGGTCGGCCACAGGCTGGCCTTTCATTCGGTGCTGCCCGCCACACCGGCATGTCTGGCAGGAAACTACAGCGGCAGCAACCCGACCTTTTCGATCAACGCGGGCATGACTGGCCCTGCTGTCGCCGTGATTCCCGCCGCGCCGCCTGCGGGCTGCAAAGTCTATTTCGATATCTTGGACGCTTCAGGGAAACCGCTGCCGGTACTGCCCAAAGGCAGGCTGTACGAAGACTTCACCGGCGGCACAGGCCCCGGCAGCCCCTGCGCTGGTGCGGCAACGCCAAAAATTCAGAACGCCCGTCTTGCGCATCTTGGCAACGGGCAGGTGCTGGTCAGCGCGGACATCATCAGCATTCCGCCTGCACCGCCAGCAGTGCCCGGCCCGGCTCTGCCCATGACCGCTATACTGGAGCTGAACAACGGCAGCAGCATTCCAATGGAGCTGCTGGCTTCTGGCGGGTATGGCGCAAAGGGAAAAGGCAAGATCACCGGCCAGAATGATTACCGGATCACGGTGTTCAACGGCTGTTTCACAGCTGTGTTTTCATTCGTTAAAGGTGTTGCCTCTTCGTATTTGTACGGCCCTGGTTGTCAATGTGCTTCTGGTTGTGATAGCACACGCTCGACATTTGCAGCTTCATCGGGAGAGCCTGTCACCACCTACACCGGCAACTTTACGGAGACTCTGACCGATGCCGCTGTTGCCGGAATTGGCGATGCTGACTTGCTGCTTCAGCGTTCCTACAACTCCTCGTCAACGCAGACTGATTCCGCTTCTGTCTATGAATTCGCTGAAGACGGCGACGAAGGGGAGAAAGTTGAAGGCCCGCCGCAGTATTTCGGCACGGGCTGGTCTTCCAATCTGGATGTTTTCCTGCTGAAGCTCGACTACGCGCCGGTTTATGAAGGCGTGCAGATTGTCTTCCCGGACGGCCACACCCAGAATTTCGATAAAGACGGCTCCAGCTACGAGCCTTCCACGCCGGACAATTTTGATGAGCTGACTGAAGACGGCGGCGATTTTGTCCTGACCCGGAAAGCCAGCCTTGAGACATGGCGGTTTGGCTCGGACGGCAAGTTGCTCCAAATCAGCGACCAGAACGGCAACAAGGTCGCCTACAGCTACTCTGGCAAATGCCTTGCGAAAATCAGTAGCGGCAGCAGGGCGGTGAACTTCACTTGCGATGCGGAAGGGCATATTGTCAAAGCGGAACTGCCGGAAAACATAACTATTTCCTACGAATATAAAGACGGTCTGCTTTCTGCCATGACCGACGGCAGAGGCAATAAAACCCAATACACCTACGACGACAACAAGCAGCTCACCGAAATCATCACCCCGCTTGGCACTCCTTCGGTTCGCATGAGCTACGACGACCGCTACCGTGTTTCCAAGCAAACCGTAGGGGAAGATGAGCTGTATGCCTTTGTCTATCAGGGCGAGGATGCGGCGGAAAGCACCACAATCACCGACAGCTACGGCAATGCCACCGTGCAGAAGCACGACGAGGAAGGGCGGCAGGCTGAAACCATCCATCCTGACGGCTCGACTGAGGAATTCAAGCACGACGACCACAACAACCGCACCTATTACAAAGACCCGGCAGGCGGGGAGTACCGCTACAGCTATGATGAGCAGGGCAACATGCTTTCCTTGGACGGCCCGCTGGGGCTGCATAAGGAATGGAGCTACAGCCAAAACAACCTTGTGACCGTTGCCACGGAAAAGGTGGATGCGACGAAGAGCCGCACATTCACCTTTGAGTATGACGACAAGGGCAACCTCTCCAAATTTTGCCTGCCGTTGCAAAGCTGCGGTTCTGTGAGTTACACGGCAGCAGGTCTGCCGGAGAAGATGACTGATTTGCGGGGCAATGTCACCAGCAATGTCTACAATGCCGAGGGCGACCTGGTGAGCGTGACCGACCCGGAAGGGGCAGTCACAAAGTTTGCGCATGACGGGCTGGGCCGGGTCATTGGCAAGACCAAGCCGCTCGGCAATGCCTACAGCTACACCTACGACCAGAATTCCAACCTGACCGCTGTGGATGGCCCGCTCAGTTTTCATCTGGGCTACAGCTACGATGCCAACAACCAGCTTGCCGAAAGCACTGATCCGAACGGCGGCAAGAGCCGCTACACCTACACGGCCTCTGGCAAGCTGAGTTCGCTGCAAAACCAGCTTGGCTTTGTCACCGCGTACAGCTACGGGCTGATGAACGAGCGGACAGGAATGACCGATGCCGAGGGCAGGCAGTGGAGCTATGCCTACGACAACATGCTTCGGGTCAAGGAAGTCAATGGCCCGCTTGGATACCGCCAAGGCTTTGTCTATAATGCCCTTGGGTTAATCACCGATGCGACCGACCCGGAAGGCAGGGTGAAGCATGTCGCCTATGATGCCCTGGGCCGTCCGCTGGCCGTGACCAAGAACTATGTGCCAGGGGCAGGCAACAGCGCGGATACCAATGTCACAACCTCCTTTGCTTATGACCTGCTGGGCAACAGGCTTTCCGTCACCGATCCAGAGGGCTATCAGTTCGCCGCTGAATACGACCTGCAAGGCCGTCTGGTGAAGCGGAAAGATGCGGAAAATTATGAATGGGAGTACAGCTACGACCCGATGGGCAACCTGCTTGCCGAGCTGAACCCAAGGGGCGTTGCAACCGCCTATGCCTACACCCCGGCAAACCGGCTTCAGTCTGTCACCAATCCTGAGCAGCACACCAAGACCCTTGCTTGGAATGCCAACGGCAAGCTGGTTTCCATCAAAGACCCGATGGGGATTGTCACGGCCTACGGCTATGACGAGCTTGACCGGAAGACCGCCAAAATCAGGAATTGGCAGCCCGCCGCAGCAGCGGACAGTCAAACCAATGTCACGACCAAGTTTGCCTATGACCTGGCAGGCAATCTGCGTTTCATCACCAACCCGCTCAACTACAAGGCGGAAATCCGCTACGATGCCGCCCATCGCAAGACTGAGGCCATCAACTTTGAAGGCGGCAGCACCCGCTTTGAATATGACAAGGTGAACAACCTGCTCAAGGTCACGGATGCCGAGGGCAATGCCACGACCTACAGCGTGGACGCGCTCGACCGTCTTGTTGCCGTCACCAATGCTGAGAACGAAACCACCGGCTACACCTACGATCTGGTCGGCAACCGCACCCAGCTTGTGGAGCCGGACGGCACTGTCACCCTGTATGAGTTTGACGGGGTGTACCGCCTCAACAAGGTGCATGAGAACTGGCGGCCTGATCAAGGGCCGGGCAGCGATGTGAATGCCGTCACCGCCTATGGCTATGACCGCCGTGGACTGCTTATCAGCATGGTGAACCCCAACGGCGCGGAAACCCGCTTTGAGCACAATGGGGTTGAAAAGCTGGTGAAAGAGACTGACCCGCTGGGCAAGGTCTGGGAGTATGCCTATGACGGCAACCGCAACCGTGTGAGCCGCAAGGATGCCAAAGGCGACCTGACCGAGTACGGCTTTTATCCAGACGACATGCTGGAGCAGATCAGCTATGCCGACGGGAGCAGTGTGTCCTACGAATACGACCCGAACAACAACCGCATCGGCATGAGCGACAAGCTGGGCAAAACTTCTTGGAGCTTTGACCCGCTCAACCGCACCATCGGGCAGGAAGACCCCTTTGACAGGGTGCTTGCTTCCCGCTACGATGCCGATTCCAACCGCATCGGCATGACCTATCCGGACGGCAATCAAGTTGCCTATGAGTACAGCCCGAACAGCTGGCTGCGCAAGATGACCTTGGTTCCTGTAGGGGCGTTTCGCGAAACGCCCCTTGTATTATGAGATTGGGATGGATTAGCATAGTCCATACCGATGCTAGGAGAGCCGGATGCCGCAACGCCCCTTGGGCCAAAGAGTCCGCGACGTAGATAACGCACCGGTCTCTCCAGTTTTTC